>DASVUG010000208.1:0-8061 GCA_036387155.1 Pseudonocardia sp.
GCCGAGGCCGCAACACGGCACGTAGTGCACGCTGGATCCCGGCCCCTCGTTCGCAGGCGGGCGGCGCTCCCCGGCCGGGGGGGCGCCGCCCGACTCATGGGGAGCCGCCGGTCCCGCCCCGCTCGTCGCCGTCCGGCCCGCCGCCCTGCGCGTCAGCGATGGACCGCCCCTCCCGCGCGCCGGCCGTCCACTGGGTGCAGCAGTGCAGCAGCCAGCCGCCGACGCCCGCGGGCGTCCCGCCGGCGAACGCGGCGGCCGCCGCCCGGTACTCGCGCTCCCGCCGCAGGTGCCCGACCTCCGGCACGGCGAGCCCCCGGGGGTCCAGCCCCGTCGACACCGCCGCCAGCCGGGCCGCGGCCCGGGCGACCACCCCGTCGGCCGAGCCGAAGGGGGCGAGCGCGAGCAGCTCGCCGTGCACCACGGCGACGAGCACCGGGGCCGGCGCAGCCGTCGCCCCCGTCACGAGCGCGGCGAGCGCGGCGAGCCGCGCCGAGGTCGCCGGGTCGCTGCGCGGGCGGCCCAGGCGGGCCGCGGGCACCAGGTCGGCGGCGGCGAGGACGTGCAGCCGTGCGAGCGCTTGCAGCGGCGAGGCCCGCCAGACCGCGAGCAGCCGCCCGCTGTCGCGGGCCACCCGCACCGCGCCGGCGAGGACCGGGTCGGTCACCGCGCCGTCCACCGGCTCCGACAGGGGGGCTCCGTCCAGCGCCGCCGACGCCCGGGCGGCCCGCAGGCCGGCCTGCGCCGCCGTCGCCGGCCAGCCCCGCCGGTGCACCGGGTGCGCGTGGAGCGCGGCCAGGGCGTCGCGCGCCCGCGCCACGGCCGGGGCGACGCCGGGCAGCGCGACGAGCGGGGCGAGCGGGTCCGGGGTCCCTGGGCGATCCGGGTCGACCACGGCGCCATCGTCGCAGGATTCGCAGCGAATTCCGGCCGGACCGACGGTGCACGCGGGCCGCGACCGCACTACGGTCGTCGGACACGGCGAGGCCGGGCGAGGAAGCCAGGTGGCAGTGCGTCCGGCGACCCACGACGAGGAGGCCAGACGAGATGTCCGGAGCCACGCTCGACAACCTGTCGACCGAGAGCCGCAACTTCCCCCCGCCGGACGGGTTCGCCGAGCAGGCCAACGCCACGAAGGACTGGTACGAGCGCGCCGACGCGGACCGCGAGGGCTTCTGGGCCGAGCAGGCGGACCGGCTGCACTGGCACCAGCGCTGGGACCGCGTGCTGGACTGGGAGCCGCCGTTCGCGAAGTGGTTCGTCGGCGGCAAGCTCAACGTCGCCCACAACTGCGTGGACCGCCACGTCGAGGAGGGTCACGGCGAGCAGGTGGCCTTCCACTGGGAGGGCGAGCCCGGCGACACGCGCACGATCACGTACGCGGACCTGCAGCGCGAGGTGTCCAAGGCCGCGAACGCGCTGACCGAGCTGGGGGTCCGCCAGGGCGACCGGGTCGCGATCCAGCTGCCGATGATCCCCGAGGCGGTGGTCGCGATGCTGGCCTGCGCCCGGCTCGGCGCGGCGCACAGCGTCGTCTTCGGCGGGTTCTCCCCCGGCTCGCTCAAGGCCCGCATCCTCGACGCCGAGGCGAAGGTGCTGATCACCTCCGACGGGCAGTTCCGCCGCGGCAAGCCGACGCCGATGAAGGAGAACACCGACGAGGCCGTCAAGGAGACGCCCTCGATCGAGCACGTGGTCGTGGTCAAGCGCACCGACACCGAGGTGCCCTGGACCGACGACCGCGACGTGTGGTGGCACGACATCGTCGACCGCCAGCCCGACACGCACGAGGCGGAGGCGTTCGACGCGGAGAACCCGCTGTTCATCCTCTACACCTCGGGCACCACCGGTACGCCCAAGGGCATCCTGCACACCTCGGGCGGCTACCTGACCCAGGCCGCCTACACCCACCACGTCGTCTTCGACCACAAGCCGGGCGAGAGCGTCTACTGGTGCACCGCCGACATCGGCTGGGTCACCGGGCACACCTACATCGTCTACGGGCCGCTGGCCAACCGGGCGACGTCGGTCATGTACGAGGGCACCCCGAACACGCCGCACGAGGGCCGGCACTGGGAGATCATCCAGAAGTACGGCGTCTCGATCTACTACACCGCCCCGACGCTGATCCGCACGTTCATGAAGTGGGGCAAGGAGATCCCCGAGAAGTACGACCTGTCGTCGCTGCGGGTGCTCGGCAGCGTCGGCGAGCCGATCAACCCCGAGGCCTGGATGTGGTACCGGGAGAACGTCGGGCACAACAACTGCCCGATCGTCGACACCTGGTGGCAGACGGAGACGGGCGCGATCATGATCTCGCCGCTGCCGGGCGTCACCGCGACGAAGCCGGGCTCGGCGATGCGCACGCTGCCGGGTATCAGCGCGGAGGTCGTCACCGACGAGGCCGAGCCGGTCGGCCCCGGCGGCGGGGGCTACCTCGTGCTGGACAAGCCGTGGCCGGCGATGCTGCGCGGTATCTGGGGCGACGAGGAGCGGTACAGGGACACCTACTGGAGCCGGTTCGCCGACCAGGGCTACTACTTCGCGGGCGACGGGGCGAAGTACGACGACGACGGCGCGATCTGGCTGCTCGGGCGCGTCGACGACGTCATGAACGTCTCCGGGCACCGCATCTCCACCACCGAGGTCGAATCCGCGCTGGTCAGCCACCCGACGGTGGCCGAGGCGGCCGTGGTCGGTGCCGCGGACGAGACGACGGGCCAGGGCATCGTCGCGTTCGTGATCCTGCGCGGCAACGCGGCCTACGACGAGTCCAAGAGCGCGTCGGTCCTCAAGGAGCTGCGCGACCACGTCGCCAAGGAGATCGGCCCGATCGCCAAGCCGCGGCAGATCCTGGTCGTCGAGGAGCTGCCCAAGACGCGCTCGGGCAAGATCATGCGCCGGCTGCTCAAGGACGTCGCCGAGAACCGCGAGGTCGGGGACGTGACGACGCTGGCGGACTCGTCGGTGATGAGCCAGATCTCGTCCGGGCTCGGCCAGGAGAAGTCGGAGGGCTGACACCCCGCCCGGCGCTGCGCGACGCTGGTGCCGTCGGCCATCCTGGGCCCGTGTCCGACGGCGACCTCCCGGTCCGGGGACCGCTGGTGCTGCCCGCCCGCGAGCTGCACTGGCGGTTCTCCCGGTCGTCCGGCCCGGGCGGGCAGGGGGTCAACACGGCGGACTCGCGCGTCGAGCTGTCGTTCGACCTCGCGGGCTCGCCGTCGCTGCCGCAGCACCTGCGCGAGCGGGCGCTGCGACAGCTGCGCGGGCGGCTGGTCGACGGGGTGCTGACGGTCGTCGCCGCCGAGCACCGCAGCCAGCTGCGCAACCGGGCCGCCGCCCGCGAGCGGCTGGCCGCCGTGCTGCGGGCGGCGCTGGCCCCGGACCCGCCGGCCCGGCGCCCGACCCGGCCGACCGCCGGGTCGAAGCGCCGCCGGCTCGACGCCAAGGCGCGCCGCTCCGCCGTCAAGCGCCTGCGCGGGCGCCCCACCGACTGACCGTCGGCCGACCCGCCGGAGGACCCGCGGCGGGGCGCCGTCCAGGCCGACGTGGCACGATGGCGCCTCGATCAACGGGAACGCCTCGACAGGTTCGTGCAGGAGGACAGCGGTGGCCAGCTCGACCAGCTCCGGCGGCGCGGAGGTTCCGCCCGTGCTGCCCTCGATCCCGCTCGCGCCCGAGGCCCCGCGATCGGACGACCGGACGGTCGGCGCCCTCGTCCGCGAGGTGACCACGCAGCTGTCGACGCTCGTGCGCGCCGAGGTCGAGCTCGCGCGCTCGGAGGTGACGGCCGAGGTCAAGAAGGGCGTCACCGGCAGCGTCTACTTCATCATCGCCGCCACGATCGGCCTGTTCAGCCTGTTCTTCCTCTTCTTCACCCTCGCCGAGCTGCTCGCGGTCTGGCTCAACCGGCCGGCGTCGTTCGCCATCGTGTTCGGGGTCATGGTGCTCGGTGCAGCGCTGTTCGGGCTGCTCGGCTACCGCAAGGTCCGCAAGATCCGCAAGCCCGAGCGCACGATCGAGAGCCTGCGCGAGTCGGCCCAGGTGATCCAGCACCGCGGGCGGGTGGACGCCGACCGTTCCGAGCTGGGCGCGGGCGGCGCGTCCGCGCGCTGACCCGGTGCTCCGGTCACGGGGCGGGTCGCCCGGGGGCACGGCGCCGGACGGGTCGTCGGTCCGGCTCCCCGGCCCGTGGGAGCACCGCGACGTGTCGGCGAACGGCATCCGCCTGCACGTCGCCGAATGCGGGCGACCCGGGGCGCCGCTGGTGGTCCTGCTGCACGGCTTCCCGGAGTTCTGGTGGACCTGGCGCCACCAGCTACCGGCGCTGGCCGACGCCGGGTTCCGCGCCGTCGCGGTGGACCTGCGCGGTTACGGCGACTCGGACAAGCCGCCTCGCGGCTACGACCTGTGGACCCTCGCCGGTGACGTGGCCGGGCTGGTCCGGGCGCTGGGGGAGCGGTCGGCACGGGTCGTCGGGCACGGGTGGGGCGGCATCGTCGGCTGGACGGTGACGGCGCTGCACCCCCGGCTCGTGGCGTCGCTCGCCGTGCTCGCCGCCCCGCACCCGCTGGCCGTGCGCCGCGCCGTGGTCCGGGACCCGCGCGGGCAGGGCTGGGCGCTGCTCGGGCGGCGCGGCGGGGTGCTGGCCGCCCAGCTGCCGCGCCTGCCCGAGCGGCGGCTGCGCGGCGGCGACGGCGTCGAGCGGGTGCTGGCGGCGCGGGCGGGCGCCGCGTGGTCGCGCGGTCCGGGCTTCACCGCCGCCGTCGAGGGCGACCGGCGCGCGATGCGGGTGCCGGGCGTGGCGCACTGCAGCCTCGAGTACTACCGCTGGGCGGTGCGCTCCCAGGTGCGGGCGGAGGGGCGCCGCTTCGCCACCGCCGTCGCCCGGACCCCGACCGTGCCCGTGCTCGCCGTGCACGGCGCCGACGACCCCTACCTGCTCGCGGCCACCGCCGCGGGGTCCCGCCGGTGGGGTGGTCCGCACCTGCGCTCCGTGGTGCTGCCCGGCGTCGGCCACTTCCCCCACCACGAGCGGCCGGACGAGGTCACCGCCCTGCTGCGCGCCTTCCTGTCGAGCTGAGCCTGTCGAGCTGAGCCCGCCGCCCTGACCCCGCCGGGGCGTCGCTGCGGCGCGGGCCGGCGGGGACGATGATGGTCGGCGATGAGCGAGCTCGCGAGCGAATCAGTGTCACAGCGCTTGTGCGAAGCGCCGACCGAGCGCAGCGAGGGAGAGCGATGAGCTGCCCACACACCACTGTCCTCGACGCCGCCTCCTGGGTCGCTCCCCCGCCGGAGGGCAAGGGGGCCTGCGTCGACTGCGCCGCGGACGGCGTCGAGATCTGGTCGCACCTACGGATGTGCCTGACCTGCGGCCACGTCGCCTGCTGCGACTCCACCCCCTACCGCCACGCCACGGCCCACCACACCCGCACCGGACATCCGGTCATGCGCTCGGTCGAGCCCGGCGACGACTGGCGCTGGTGCTACGTGGACCAGCGGATCGTCTGACGCCGGCCGCCCACCCACCCCCGCGGCGACGAGCGCCCGCGCCGCCACGGCGGTGTCCGGGTGGTCCGCGAAGAGCCCGTCGACTCCGGCCCGCAGGAAGGCGACGCACTCGGCGACACCGTCGCCGATCCCGCTGTCCCGGGGGCCGCGGCGCAGGTCCTCGGGCAGGAACGCGTTCTCACCGCGGAAGGTGAAGGCGTGCACCGCCAGCCCGAGGGCGTGCGCGTCGGCGACGAGCGGGGCGGGCGGGCCGAGCGCCCCCGCCGCCGTGCGCGGGACGACGAGGTCCTTGTGGACGCCGACGGCGTCGGCGTAGCCGGCGACGGTCGCGAGGCTCTCCGGCGCCGCGAGCTGTGGCGTGTCGTGGTCGATCAGGCGCACGAGCGGGACCCGCAGCGCCGACCGGAGCTCCAGCAGGCTCGCGGGGTCGAATGACTGCACGAAGACCGGTGCGGCCGGCCCGTCGAGCCCGGCCCCGCGCAGGGCGTCGACCAGCGCGGGCTCGAGCGGGACGCCGCGCTCCACGAAGTAGGCCGGGTGCTTGGTCTCGGGATAGACACCGATCGGGCGGCCGAGCAGCCGGGACAGCCGCTCCCGCAGGTCGAGGATCTCGGCGAAGGTGGGGACCGGGAAGCGGCCGTCGAAGCGGGTGTTCGCCGGGCGCAGCGTCCGGAGCCGCTCGATGGCGCGCAGGGTGCGCAGCTCGGCCAGGGTCAGGTCGTCGACGAACCAGCCCGAGCGCACCCGCCCGTCCACCAGCCGGGTGGTGTGGCGGTCGGCGAACTCCGGGCGGTCGGCGATGTCGGTGGTGGCGCCGAGCTCGGGTTCGTGCCGGGCGACGAGCACCCCGTCCGCTGTGGCGACGAGGTCGGGTTCGAGGAAGTCCGCACCGAGCCGCGCGGCCAGGACGTAGGACGCGAGGGTGTGCTCGGGGCGTCGGGCGGGGGCTCCACGGTGGCCGATGACGATCGGCGGGCGCGAGGACACCCACCCACCGTGGCCGCTGCGTGCAGACTGTCGGTAGCGGATCAGCGACGCTGGCATGAACGTCACCCGCCGGTGGCGGGCCGGTCGCGGGGACGCGCGCGGGGCGGCGCAGCCCGGGGCCTACGCTCGTCGACCGTGCGCATCCTGGTCGTCGGTTCCGGAGCACGCGAGCACGCGCTGGTCCTCGCCCTGGCCCAGGACCCGGCGGTCACGGCGCTGGCCTGCGCCCCGGGTAACGCCGGGACGGCCGGGGTCGCCGAACAGCACGGGCTGGACGTGCGCGACCCGCAGGCGGTCGCGGCGGGCGCGCGGGCCTGGCGCGCGGACCTGGTGGTGGTCGGGCCCGAGGTGCCGCTGGTCGCCGGCGTCGCCGACACCGTGCGCGCCGCCGGCGTCGCCAGCTTCGGCCCGACGGCGGCCGCCGCGCGGATCGAGGGCTCCAAGGCGTTCGCGAAGGACGTCATGGCCGCGGCGGGGGTGCCCACGGCCGCGGCGGTGACGGTGGACAACCCCGCGCACCTCGACGACGCGCTGGCCGGCTTCGCCCCGCCGTACGTCGTCAAGGACGACGGCCTGGCCGCCGGGAAGGGCGTCGTCGTCACCCCCGACCTCGACACCGCCCGCGCGCACGCCGTGCGCCTGCTCGACGGCGGGCACCCGGTGCTGCTGGAGTCCTACCTCGACGGTCCCGAGGTGTCGCTGTTCTGCCTGGTGGACGGGCGGGAGGTGGTGCCGCTGCTGCCCGCGCAGGACTTCAAGCGGGTCGGCGACGGCGACACCGGCCCCAACACCGGGGGCATGGGGGCGTACTGCCCGCTGCCGTGGGCGCCCCCGTCGCTCGTGGACGACGTCGTCGCCCGGGTCGTCGCGCCGGTCGCGGCCGAGCTGGTGGCGCGCGGGACGCCGTTCCAGGGCCTGCTCTACGCCGGGCTCGCGCTGACCGCCGCCGGGCCGCAGGTCGTCGAGTTCAACTGCCGCTTCGGCGACCCCGAGACCCAGGTCGTGCTGCCCCTGCTGCGCACGCCGCTGGCCGGGCTCCTGCACGCCGTCGCGACGGGCACCCTCGCCGCGCAGCCGCCGCTGGAGTGGGCGGACGGCGCCGCGGTGACCGTGGTGGTCGCCGCCGACGGCTACCCCGGCATCCCCCGGCTGGGCGACGTCGTGACCGGCGCCGACGCCGACGGCGTGCTGCACGCCGGCACCCGCCGCCGCGACGACGGCGCCGTGGTCTCCGCGGGCGGGCGCGTGCTGTCCGTGGTGGGCACCGGGCCCGACCTCGCCGCGGCGCGCGACGACGCCTACCGCCGGCTGGCCGGGGTCCGGCTCGCGGGCGCGCACCACCGCGGCGACATCGCGCTGCGGGCCGCCCGCGCCGAGGTGGCGGTCCCGGCACCCGCGTAGCGCCGCCGCGGTCAAGAAGGGGGCGCGGCACCTGTCCTACGCTGCGGCGATGCAGGACGAGCCGCGCATCGCCGAGTGGGACGCGAAGGTCGACCGCCCGCTGACCGCCGCCGGGCCGCAGGTCGTCGAGTTCAACTGCCGCTTCGGCGACCCCGAGACCCAGGT
>DASVUG010000209.1:0-4776 GCA_036387155.1 Pseudonocardia sp.
GGCCCCGCGGGTGGACCTGACGGTCGCCCGCGTGCCCGGGCAGCCCGCCCCCGCCGAGGCGGTGCTGTTCGGGCGACTCTCCGAGGTCGCCTCCGACGGCTCGCGCAGCCTGCTCGGCGGCGCCGTCGCACCCGTCCGCGTGCCCGTGCCGGCCGACGGCACGCCGGCGCGGGTCACCGTGACGCTGCCCGGCGTCGTCGCGCCGATCGAGGCCGGGAACCGGCTGCTGGTGTCGGTGGGCACCACGGACCAGGGCTACGCGGGCACGACCGAGCCCGCCGTGTGGCAGATCGGCCGCGACCCCGCCGGGGCCGGCCTCGCGGTGCCCGTCGTGCCCGGGGAGGCCGTCAGCGCGAACACGGTGCCGCGCGGGCCGCTGCTGGGCATCGCCGGCGTGCTCGGCGCGGCCCTGCTGGCGTGGGTCGTCGCCCGGGTGCGTCCGCAGCGGCGCCGCGGCTCCCCCGCCGGCGACGGTGCCGCGCGCCTCGCCGCCGAGCCGGAGGCCCGCCCGCTGGAGATCCGCGACCTCGCCAAGACCTACCGCGGCGGGTTCACCGCGGTGCGGGGGGTGTCCTTCGACGTCGAGCGCGGCATGGTGCTCGGGCTGCTGGGGCCCAACGGCGCGGGCAAGACGACGGTGCTGCGCATGCTCATGGGGCTGATCCGGCCGACGGCGGGCACGATCCGCGCCTTCGGCGAACCGGTCGTCGCGGGGGCGCCGGTGCTCGCCCGGATCGGGGCGTTCGTCGAGGGGCCCGGCTTCCTGCCGCACCTGTCGGGCCTGCAGAACCTCCACCTGTACTGGGCCGCGACCGGGCGGCCCAGGGCCGAGGCGCACCTGGACGAGGCGCTGGCCATCGCCGGGCTGGGCGGGTCGGTGCGCCGCCGGGTCGGCACGTACAGCCAGGGCATGCGCCAGCGGCTGGCCATCGCCCAGGCCATGCTGGGCCTACCCGACCTGCTGGTGCTCGACGAGCCGACGAACGGGCTGGACCCGCCCCAGATCCACGCCATGCGCGAGGTGCTGCAGCGCTACGCGGCGGGCGGGCGCACCGTGCTGGTGTCCAGCCACCTGCTCTCCGAGGTCGAGCAGACGTGCACGCACGTCGTCGTCATGCACCGGGGCGCGGTCGTGGCGGACGGGACGGTCGAGGAGATCATCGCGGGCGGCGGGGCCGCCAGCTTCACCGTGGACGCCCCGGACCGGGCGGCGGCGGTCCTCGGCGGGCTCGACGGGGTCCGGGACGTGGCCGTCGACGGCGACGCGGTGCACGCCGAGCTGAACGGCACCCCGCGGGCGCAGGCGGTCCGGGCGCTGGTCACCGCCGGGGTCGAGGTGCGCGCCGCCGGCCCGCGGCGCCGCCTGGAGGACGCGTTCCTGCAGCTCGTCGGGGAGGACGGTCGGTCGTGACACGCGAGAGGAACGGGTCGACGGACCCGTCGACGGTCGCCGGGACCGTCGGCGCGCTCCCGCCGGTCGAGCACGCCGCGCACCGCGCCCGCCGGACGCTGCGGCTGCGCGTCGAGCTGGCCCGTCAGCTGCGGCGCCGCCGCACGCAGGTGACCTTCGGGCTGGTCGCGCTGCTCCCGGTGCTGCTGTGGGCCGCCTTCTCCTTCGGCGACGACGACGCCCCGAACAACGGGCCGAACCTCGTCGACCTCGCGAAGGGCAGCGGCGGGAACTTCGCGGTGTTCGCGCTGTTCGCCTCGGCGGGGTTCCTGCTGGTCGTCGTCGTGGCGCTGTTCTTCGGCGACACCGTGGCGTCCGAGGCGTCGTGGTCGAGCCTGCGCTACCTGCTCGCCGCGCCGGTGCCCCGGGCCCGGCTGCTGCGCCAGAAGTCGCTGGTGGCGGGGCTGCTGTCGGTCGCCGCGCTGTTCCTGCTGCCGGTGGTGTCGCTGCTGGTCGGCACGCTCGCGTACGGGGCCAACGACCTGGTCAGCCCCACCGGCGAGTCGCTGACCTTCGCCGCCGGCGCCGGCGCGGTGCTGCTGGGCGCCGCCTACGTCGCGGTGCACCTGATCTGGGTCGCCGGCCTCGCGGCGCTGCTGTCGGTCTCGACGGACGCGCCGCTGGGCGCCGTCGGCGGCGCGGTCATGGCCTCGATCGTCTCGCAGATCCTCGACCAGATCACCGCGCTGGGGGACCTGCGCGACTACCTGCCCACGCACTACGCCAACGCCTGGGCGAACCTGCTCGCCGACCAGGTGGACTGGGGCGACATGACCCGCGGCGCGTTCTCGGCCGTCGCCTACGGCACCGCCTTCTTCGCGCTGGCGGTGTGGCGGTTCCAGCACAAGGACGTCACGAGCTGACGGCGTTCCACCTCCGCCGGCCGTTCTCCCGAACGCCGGTCCGGATGCATCAGGAGGGGTCGACACGCTCGAAGAGGTGCTCGTAGCGGCGAACCAGGCCCGCGTCGTCCACGACGAGGTCGGCGGTGAAGCCGCGGGACAGACCCAGGTCGACGTAGCGGACCCTGCCGGGTCCCTGCCGCTCGTAGCGCTGCCGGGAGCGCGCCACCGTGAGCGCGGCACCGTCGACGTACGCGGTGTCCAGGGTCAGGCTCGCACCCGGGTCGGGTGGCAGGCGCCGGACCGGGAAGGTGTTGCAGAACGGCGTCACCGACAGGTCGGGCTCCTCGGCGCCGTCGAGGTCCGGTCGCAGGGCGCCGTCCACCCGCCAGCCGGTACCTTCCCGCTGCAGGCGCAGCAGCCCGTGGCCGCGGGCGTTCCACCGCTGGACCGCGACCGCCCGGACGCGCCAGTCGGGGTCGAGGTCCCACACGTGCTCGAGCCGCAGACCGCCGTCCTCGACGCACAGCACCGTGGAGGCCGCCGTGATGCCGTCCGGACCGACGTCGAGGGCGAGGCGCTCCAGGCCGGGGAGGTCGGTCCGCTGCCAGAAGAAGACGGAGATGCCCACCGCTGCGATCCTGCCGCGTCCGCCGGGTCGGGCGGTGCAGATCAGCGCGGAGCGGGGGTGACCGTCCGCCGATCCGCGCCGAGCGCGAGGCGTACCGCGACCAGGGCGAGGACGCCGACGATCAGGTACGTCGCGCCGACCACCTGCTGGCCGGCCGTCCACGTCAGCTCCGCGTCGTGCTCGTGCGGGAGCCAGCGGAACGGGGCGACGAAGAAGGCGACGGCCAGGACGGCCGTCGCGGCGGCCCACCCGCGCGAACCGCGCCGGACGGCCTCGGCGGCGGTGACCAGCAGGGCGGGGGCGATCCACACCCAGTGGTGCGACCACGACGTCGGGCTGACCAGCAGGGCGAACCCGGCGACCGTCACGAGCGCGAGCGCCGGGGCCGCGCGCCGCACGACGGGCACCACGAGCGCCAGCAGCGCGAGCGTCGCGACCAGCCAGACGGCCTTGGCCGCCGTCGGCGGCACCGCGGCGCGGGCGAGCACGGCCTGGATCGTCTGGTTCGTGTAGAAGACCGAGCCGCTGACGCCCGCCGCCGGGCCGCCGAACCAGTAGCGGGCCGACGACGACGGGTCCACGGCGAAGCCGAGCCCCGTCGCGAGGGCGGCGGTGCCGACCGTGACCGCGGCCGCGCGGCGGTCCCCGCGGAGCAGCAGGAAAAGCACGAACGCGGCGGGGGTGAGCTTGATCGCCGCGGCGAGGCCGATCAGCATCCCGCGCGGCCAGCGGGGCCGCTCGACCAGGCAGTCCACCGCCACCAGGCCCATCAGCACGAGGTTGACCTGTCCGAACCGGAAGGTCTCCAACACCGGTTCGAGCAGCAGCGCCGCCGGCAGCACGGCCGAGGCGAGGCACAGCGCGCCCGCCGGGCCGCCCTCGGGCCACACCCGCCGCGCGACCACGTACAGCGTCACCGCGACGCTGAGCAGCGACGCCGCGTACAGCGCCACCCACGCCGCCGTCCACGGCAGCGCCTCCAGCGGCAGCAGCACCATCGCGGCGAACGGCGGGTAGATGAACGGCAGCGCCAGCCCGCTCACCGTGGGCGGCAGCGGGCCGTACAGGTCGCCGCCGGCCCGCCACGTCGCGACGCCGATCCGGTACACCTCGAGGTCGATGTGGTACCCGTGGGTGTACAGCAGCATCCCGGTGAGGACGGCGGCGAGCGCGGGCAGCGTGACCGGCAGCACCCGCCGGGGCTCGGCGCACCACCGGCGCAGCGCGGGCGGCAGCCCGGCGCCCCCGTCGGCGGTGGTGGACGTCCCCGGCACGCCCCCCACGGTATCGACCCGGCCCCGCCGCGAACCGCTCGCCCCGTCCGCCGCCGGGCCACCGTCCCGTTCCCCCTCCGGGGGAACGGGACCGCGGACGTCCGCCGTACCCCGCACCCGCGCCTTCCGGCCGCGGTCGCGCTCCTCCGTCACCGCACCCCGGCGGCGTCCATCCCGCGCAGCTCCTTCTTGAGGTCCGCGATCTCGTCGCGCAACCGGCCGGCCAGCTCGAACTGCAGGTCCCGGGCCGCGGCCAGCATCTGGTCGGTCAGCTGCTGCACCAGGTCGGCCAGCTCGGCCCGCGGCATCGTCGACGTGTCGCGGCCGGCGATGACCCCGGAGCTCGCCCGCCCCGGCTCCCCCGCGGCCCGCTTGCCGCGGGAGGAGTTGCGACCCGACCCGCCGACCGGCACCTCGGCGTCGTCGGCCTCCTTGTACACCTGGTCCAGGATGTCCGCGATCTTCTTCCGCAGCGGCTGCGGGTCGATCCCCCGCTCCTCGTTGTAGGCGATCTGCTTCGCCCGGCGGCGCTCGGTCTCGTCGATGGCGTGGCGCATGGAGTCCGTGATCGAGTCGGCG
>DASVUG010000210.1:0-10766 GCA_036387155.1 Pseudonocardia sp.
TGCGCGGCTCGCCGGAGGGCCTGACCACCTACATCGACGCGGACCTGCACGACCCGGACCGGATCCTCGCGGCGGCCGCGCAGAGCCTGGACCTCGACCGGCCGGTCGCGCTGATGCTGATGAACATCCTCGGCCACGTCGCCGAGCTGGACGACGCCCGCGCCATCGTCGCCCGCCTGCTCGACGCCCTGCCGGTGGGCAGCCACCTCGCCGTCGCCGACGGCACGAACGTCGTCGACGGGCCGGCCTTCGACGCGGCGATCGCCGTGTGGAACGACGCCGGCTCCCTGCCCTACCACCTGCGCAAGCCCGAGCAGATCGCGGAGCTGTTCACCGGGCTGGAGCTGGTCGAGCCCGGGGTCGTGTCCTGCCCGCTGTGGCGCCCGGGCAACCACGACGTCGGCGCGCCCGGCCCGGTCGACGAGTTCTGCGGGGTGGGGCGCAAGGTCGCGTAGGCCGCGGCCCACGCCGTCGTGCGTCCCGCCTCACGTGTCGGCGGGCACGGCCGTCACGGGCGGTAGGGTCGGGCCCCGACCGAGCTCCCCGCGCGGAGCGACTGCGAACCCCCGGGGAGGTCGGCGGTGGCCCTCGTCGTGCAGAAGTACGGCGGCTCGTCGGTCCAGGACGCCGACCGCATCAAGCGGGTGGCCGAGCGGATCGTGCGGACGCACAAGGAGGGCAACGACGTCGTCGTGGTCGTCTCCGCGATGGGCGACACCACCGACGAGCTGCTCGACCTCGCCGAGCAGGTCAGCAACGACGGGCTCGGCCACACCCCCCCGCCGCGCGAGATGGACATGCTGCTCACCGCGGGCGAGCGGATCAGCAACGCCCTGGTCGCGATGGCGATCTCGGCGCTCGGCGCGAAGGCGATCTCGTTCACCGGCTCGCAGGCCGGGATGATCACCACCGCGCGGCACGGCGACGCCCGGATCGTGCAGGTCACCCCGCACCGCCTGCGCACCGCCCTGGACGAGGGCAACATCGTGCTGGTCGCGGGCTTCCAGGGCGTCAGCCAGGACAGCAAGGACATCACCACGCTCGGCCGCGGCGGCAGCGACACCACCGCCGTCGCGCTGGCCGCCGCGCTCGGGGCCGACGTCTGCGAGATCTACACCGACGTCGACGGGATCTTCTCCGCCGACCCGCGGATCGTCCCCGACGCCGCGCTCGTCGAGACCATCTCCTACGAGGAGATGCTCGAGATGGCCGCCAGCGGGGCGAAGGTCCTGCACCTGCGCGCGGTGGAGTACGCGCGCCGCTACCAGGTCCCGCTGCGCGTGCGCAGCTCGTACAACGAGAAGCCGGGCAGCCTCGTGCACGGCTCCATCGAGGAGATCCCCGTGGAAGACGCGATCATCACCGGCGTGGCGCACGACCGCTCCGAGGCCAAGATCACCGTGGTCGGCGTCCCGGACACCCCGGGCACGGCGGCCCGGATCTTCCGCACGGTCGCCGACGCCGAGATCAACATCGACATGGTGCTGCAGAACGTCAGCCGGGCCGGCGAGGGGCAGACCGACATCACGTTCACCCTGCCGCGCACCGACGCCCCCCGCGCCGTCGCGGCGCTGCGCGGACACCAGGCCGAGATCGGGTTCGCGGACCTGCTGGCCGACGGCAACGTCGGCAAGGTCTCGCTGGTGGGGGCGGGTATGCGCAACCACCCGGGGGTGACGGCCACGTTCTGCGAGGCGCTGTCCGCGGTCGGGATCAACATCGAGACCATGAACACCTCCGAGATCCGGATCTCGGTGATCTGCCGCCAGGAGCAGCTCGACGACGCGGTGCGCGCGCTGCACGCGGCCTTCGAGCTGGGCGGCGACGAGCTGGCCGCGGTGCACGCGGGGACGGGGCGGTAGGGATGAGCGAGGGACCGGTCGTCGCGATCGTCGGGGCCACGGGCGCCGTCGGCACGACCATGATCGATATCATCGACGCGCGGGAGAGCGTCCCGTGGGGCGAGATCCGGTTGGTGGCGTCGCCGCGGTCGGCGGGCAAGGTCCTGCGGGTGCGCGGCGCGGACGTCACCGTGCAGGCGCTCGCGCCGGAGGTCTTCGACGGCGTGGACGTGGCGCTGTTCGACGTCCCGGACGAGGTCAGCGCGCAGTGGGCGCCGATCGCCGTGGAGCGCGGGGCCGTCGCCGTCGACAACTCGGGGGCGTTCCGGATGGACCCGGACGTCCCGCTCGTCGTCCCCGAGGTGAACGCCGAGGCCGCCGCCCGGCGGCCCAAGGGGATCATCGCGAACCCGAACTGCACGACGCTGTCGATGATGGCGGCGATGGGCGCGCTGCACCGGGAGTTCGGGCTGGAGGCGCTGGTCGTGGCGTCGTACCAGGCGGCGTCGGGGGCCGGTCAGGTCGGGATCGACCGGCTGCACGCGGAGCTGGTCGCCGTCGCGGGGCGCGACGTCGGCGCGCGCAGCGGCGACGTCGCCGAGGCCCTGGCCGGGCTCCCCGCGGACTCGCCGTTCCCGGCGCCGCTGGCCCTGAACGTCATCCCGTGGGCGGGCTCGGCGAAGGACGACGGCTGGTCGTCCGAGGAGCTCAAGGTCCGCAACGAGTCGCGCAAGATCCTCGGCATCCCGGACCTGAAGGTGTCGGCGACGTGCGTGCGCGTCCCGGTCGTCACCACCCACTCCCTGGTCGTGCACGCCACGTTCGCCCGGGAGGTGTCGGTCGAGGCGGCGCGGAAGGTGCTCGCCGAGCAGCCGAGCGTCGTGCTGCGCGACGACCCGGCGGCGGGGGGGTTCCCGACCCCGGCCGACGTCGTCGGGGAGGACCCGACCTACGTCGGGCGGATCCGCCAGGCGCTGGACTTCCCGAACACCCTCGAGCTGTTCGTGTGCGGGGACAACCTGCGCAAGGGCGCCGCGCTGAACACCTACGAGATCGCCGAGACCGTCGCGGCCGGCCTCGACCGGTAGTCGCCGGCGCAGCCGGTAGTTGCAGGAAAGCCACTTTCCTGCAACGTGACTGCAGGAAAGTGGCTTTCCTGCGGTCGAGGTGACCACGCACGGCGAACGGGGAGGACGGGTCTGATGGCGATCGAGGAGCTGGTCGAGCGGTACGAGGCGGGTGGCGGCCACCTGGCCAAGGCCAACGCCGAGGGCCTGGCCGTGCCACCCGCCCTGCACACGGTCGTGCTGACGTGCATGGACTCGCGCATCGACGTGTTCGCGCTGTTCGGGCTGAAGCTCGGCGAGGTGCACGTGCTGCGCAACGCCGGCGGGGTCGTCACCGACGACATGATCCGCTCGCTGACCATCAGCCAACGCAAGCTCGCCACGCGCGACGTCCTGCTGATGCAGCACACCGGCTGCGGCCTGGCCACCTTCACCGACGACGACTTCTCCGAGGAGCTCGCGGACGAGGTGGGCATCCGCCCGGCGTGGCGCACGCACGCGTTCCGCGACCCGGTGCTGAGCGTGCGCCGCGGCATGGCCCAGCTGCTGCACGACCCGTTCCTGCTGCCCGGGACCCGGGTGCGGGGGTTCGTCGTCGACATCGTGACGTTCGACCTCGAGGAGGTCCTCCTCGACGACGGCGTGCCGCCGGTGGTGCACACCCCGGCGGCCGGCCTGCCGCAGGTCGGGCCGTCAGGCCGCTGAGCACGGCCGTCAGCCCGGCAGCCGCAGCCGGGTGAGCACGGCGCGGTGGTCGCTGCCGGGGACGTCGACCACCGAGCTGTCGAGGGCGCTGACGCCACCGGTGAGCAGCACGTGGTCGATCTGCGCGCCGAGCCAGCGGGGGAGCCGGCTGTTCCAGGTGCCGACCAGGCCCCGGCCGGTCTGCGCGGCCGCGTCGACGCAGCCCTGCGTGGCGTCGCGGAACACGGCGTGGTCCAGCGTCGCGTTGAAGTCGCCGGCGACGACCGCCGGCCCGACGTCCCGGTTCGCGCACCAGCGACCCAGCGTCGCGAGGTCCGACCGCCACTGCGGCACGGAGCCCGGGGTCGGCGCGACGGCGTGGAACGCGACGAACCGCAGCCCGCCCAGCCCGCCGCCGGTGACCTCCACCGAGGGGAACGGCGTGTCCTCGCGGACCTGCACGGCCACGGCGCCGAGATCGGCGTGCGTCAGGACGGAGACGCCCTGCACGTCGCGGCGGCTGGAGTCCGAGCCGTCCGGGCGGTAGTCCGGCCCGAGCAGCGGGGCGAGCCGGTCGCGGTAGCGCGGCCCGGCCTCGACCAGGGCCACGAGGTCCGGGCGCGTGTCGCGGACCAGCGCCGCGACGGCGTCGACGTCCGCCCTGCCCTCGAAGGTGTTGAACGCGAGCACGGTCACCGTGCGCCCGGCCACCGGCGCGGCGATGTCGTCGGGCAGCGCCCGCGGCACCACCAGCCCGGCACCGGCGGCCGTCACCAGCGCCAGCCCGGCCGGGAGCAGCCAGCCGCGGCGACGCCACCGGGCGACGCCGGCCGCGAGGCCGGTGACCAGGACCATCCCGGCGAGCAGCGTCGGCCGGAAGGCGACCAGCTGGGCGAAGGGGCTGCGCCGGTCCAGGCCGAACAGGTCCGGCAGCAGCCCGACGGCGCCGGCCGCGACGACGAGCAGGGACCCCGCCGCGCGCCACGGCCGGGCGCGGGTGCGGCCGGGCAGCTCGTCGGAAGGCGCGCTCACCGTGATCATTGTTCCGCACGGCGCCTGAAGCGTCGGTGAGCCCGTCGTCGCAACCGGGGCGGCCCCGCTCCGCCGCCCCGGCCGGGCGGGTCACGGTCGGGGGTGGGTCGGGCGCGTCGGCGTGCACGGGCGGTGCCGGGTTGCCTACGGTCGGGGAGTGGGGGCGACGGGGGGCCGCGTTCCGCGGTACGCGGACGGCGACCGGGGGACGGTCTGGATGGGGCGCAGGCCGGGCGACCGGCCGGCGTGGCGCACGCGCGCCGGGATCGCCCTGCTCACGGCCGGGGCGGTGCTCGCCGGCTGCACGGCGGGCGACGTCGCGCACGGCCCGTCGGCGACGACGGCGACGGCGGCGGCGACGACCCCGCAGCCGGCCGGCCCCGGCGACCCGGTCGCGGTCCTCGCCCCCACCGCCGCGGTGCCGCTCGCGGCCGCCACCGGCCTCGCGCTCTACGCGAAGGCCCCCGTCGTCGTGTTGGCGGCCGACGGGGACGCCGACGGCCAGGCGGGTGCCGCATCGGCCGCCGTCGCGCTCGGGGCGCCGATGCTGCTGACCCCGGCCGCCGGTGACACCGCGGCCCCGGACGGCGCCGCGGTGGCGGACGCGGTGGGCCGCCTCGAACCGCAGGCGCTGCTGGCCGTCGGGGCCGGCGCCCGGGAGTGGGCGGCCCGCCGGCCCGCCGGTGGACCGCGGGTCGTGCCGGTCGACCCGGCCGCGGTCGCCGGCCTGGTCGGGGTGGAGCCGCGCGCCGCGCGCGCCGTCGACCCGACGACCCTCACCGACGCCGTGAGCCGGCTGGACCGGGGGCGCCGGGAGCTGCTCACCGTCCCCGCGGCGTCCCCGGCCACGCCCCCGGCCGCCACGCCCCCGGTCACGCCCGTCGCCGAGGGCGTCCCCGACCTGCCCGCCACCACCCCGGCCCCGGCCGCGCGCGGGCCGGTCGTGCTCGCCCGCTCGGGGAACGACCAGGTGGCGGCGGTGGCGACCGCCCGTGCGGCGGGCGTGCCCGTGCACGTCCTGCGCACCCCCGACCCGCGGGCCGACGCCGACCTCGTCACCGCGCTCGCCGCCGCCCCCGACGACCGGGTGCTCGCGCTGGGGGCCGGGTTCGGCTCCGTCGAGCAGCTGCGGGAGCGCCTCGCCGTGGCGCGCACCGGCGTGCAGCTGCCCGGCGGTGGCCAGCTCGCCTTCCCCGGCCGGCGGATGGTCGCCCTCTACGGCACGCCCGGGACGGCGTCGCTGGGCTCGCTCGGCGAGCAGGACCTCGACGGCTCGATCGCCCGCGTCAAGGACCTCGCCGCGCAGTACCAGCCGTTCTCCGACGTCCCCGTCGTCCCGGCGTTCGAGATCATCACCACCGTCGCGGCCGGGCAGGCCGGCGCCGACGGCGACTACTCGAACGAGGTCGAGATCGCCAAGATCCGCCCGTACGTCGACGCCGCCAAGGCGGCCGGGATCTACGTCGTGCTCGACCTGCAGCCGGGCCGCCGCGACTTCCTGAGCCAGGCCCGGCGGTACGAGGAGCTGCTGCGCGAGCCGCACGTCGGGCTCGCGCTGGACCCCGAGTGGCGCCTGGGGCCCGACCAGGTGCACCGCGTGCAGATCGGCTCCGTGGGCGTCGACGAGGTCAACCAGGTCGGTGACTGGCTGGCCGGGCTGGTTCGCGAGCGGAGCCTCCCGCAGAAGGTGCTGCTGCTCCACCAGTTCCGCACGTCGATGATCGTGGGGCGGGAGCGGCTGGACACCGCGCACCCGGAGCTCGCGGTGATGGTGCACTGCGACGGGTTCGGCACGCAGGACATGAAGCGCGGCACCTGGCAGGCGATGCGGCAGGACGCGCCGGGCGTCCACTGGGGCTGGAAGAACTTCATCGACGAGGACAAGCCGATGCTCACCCCGGAGCAGACGCTGAAGTTCAGCCCGGACATCGTCTTCGTGTCCTACCAGTAGCCGTCCGGCCGCTCGCGCCACGCGGGTGGCGCCGGGGCGGCCCGTGCGCGGAACGGCCGCCCCGGAACCGTGCCCGGGGCGGCCGTTCCGCCGGGTGTCAGATGCGGTGCGAGCCGGCGCCGCTGCCCCCGCCGGCACTGCTGCCCGCGCCGGCACCGGTACCCCCACCGCCGACCGACGCGGGCGTGCTGGCCGCGTTCACCCGCAGACCGGTGTCCGGGTTGAACACGTGCTCCTCGCTCTCGCGGATGCGCAGGTAGATCGTCTCGCCCTTGCTCGGGACCCGCCGGGCGTCGACCCGGGCGATGAACAGCTTGTCGTCGGGGACGTCCGCGTCCTGGCCGAGGTGCAGGTTGCCGTAGGCGTAGGCGTCGCTGCCCAGCTCCTCGACGACCGTGACCTCGAACGGGAAGCCCTGGCCCCGGCCCACGACCTCGACGGACTCGGGCCGGAACCCGAGGGTGGCCCGCTTGGCGCCCTGCTGGCCCAGCGCCGTGCGCGCCTCGCGGGGGATGGGCACGGTGAAGTCGCCGATGGAGGCGCCCTGCTCGGTGAGGGCGACGTCGACGATGTTCATGGCCGGCGAGCCGATGAACCCGGCGACGAAGGTGTTGTCCGGGCGGTCGTAGAGGTTGCGCGGGCTGTCGACCTGCTGCAGGAGCCCGTCCTTGAGCAGGGCCACGCGGTCGCCCATCGTCATGGCCTCGACCTGGTCGTGCGTGACGTAGACGGTGGTGACGCCGAGGCGGCGCTGCAGCGAGGCGATCTGGGTGCGGGTCTGCACGCGCAGCTTGGCGTCGAGGTTGGACAGCGGCTCGTCCATCAGGAAGCACTGGGGCTCGCGGACGATCGCCCGGCCCATGGCGACGCGCTGGCGCTGACCGCCCGAGAGGGCCTTGGGCTTGCGGTCGAGGTACTGGGTGAGGTCGAGGATCTTCGCGGCCTCCTCGACCCGCTTGCGGATCTGCGACTTGTCCATGCCGGCGATCTTGAGCGCGAAGCCCATGTTGTCCGCGACGGACATGTGCGGGTAGAGCGCGTAGCTCTGGAACACCATCGCGATGTCGCGGTCCTTGGGCGGGACGTTGGTGACGTCCCGGTCCCCGATGCGGATCTGGCCGCCGTTGACCTCCTCCAGCCCGGCGAGCATGCGCAGGCTGGTCGACTTGCCGCAGCCGGAGGGGCCCACCAGGACGAGGAACTCGCCGTCGGCGATGTCGAGGTTGAGCTGGTCCACGGCCGGCTTGGGGGCGCCGGGGTACTGGCGCGTCGCGTGGTCGAACGTGATCGGTGCCATGGTTGCTCCTCGTCGAGGTCAGGTCGTTCGCCCGCGCTGCCGCCCTGCCTGTACGGGCGTCGCGTCGGGTTGCGGTTGCGGCGCGTGGCCGGTCCGCCGCCTCACTCTCGCACGGATGTTGTGCGCCGTGCCACAACCCGTGCCGACGCCGCTCGCGCCGGTGCGGCCGGCGGTCCTGTGCCAGGCTGCACCGGTCCGACGGCACCGATCGGGAGGCGCGGGTGAGCGACGGCGTGGCCGCAGCGGGGGGTGTCGAGGCCCCCTGGTGGCGCTCGGCGGTGGTCTACCAGGTCTGGCCGCGCAGCTTCGCCGACTCCGACGGGGACGGGATCGGGGACCTGCGCGGCATCCTCGGCCGGGTCGACCACCTCGCCCGCCTCGGCGTGGACGTCGTGTGGCTGTCCCCGATCTACCCCTCCCCGCAGGACGACGCCGGCTACGACATCAGCGACTACGAGGGCGTCGACCCGACCTTCGGCACCCTGGCCGACCTCGACGAGCTGATCGCCGCCCTGCACGGGCGCGGGATCAAGCTGGTCATGGACCTGGTGGTGAACCACACCTCCGACGAGCACCCGTGGTTCGCCGCGTCCCGCGACGCGGGCGGCGAGAAGCGCGACTGGTACTGGTGGCGCCCGCCCCGCACGGGGATGGCCGCCGGGCAGCCCGGCGCGGAGCCGACGAACTGGGCGTCGTTCTTCTCCGGGCCGGCCTGGACGCTCGACCCGGCGTCGGGGGAGTACTACCTGCACCTGTTCGCCCGCAAGCAGCCCGACCTGAACTGGGAGAACCCGCAGGTCCGGGCGGCGGTGTACGCGATGATGCGGCGCTGGCTGGACCGCGGCGTCGACGGCTTCCGCATGGACGTCATCAACTTCATCAGCAAGGCGGTCGCCCCGGACGGGTCGCTGCCCGACGGCCCGGTGACCGACGGTGGGCCCTACGGCGACGGGGCGGCCGCGTTCATCTGCGGGCCGCGGATCCACGAGTTCCTCGCCGAGATGCACCGGGAGGTGTTCGCCGGCCGGGAGGGAAAGCTCTTGACGGTCGGCGAGATGCCCGGCGTCACCGTGGAGCAGGCCCGGGAGTTCACCGACCCGGCGCGCGCCGAGGTCGACATGGTCTTCCAGTTCGAGCACGTCTCGCTCGACTCCGGCGCGGACAAGTGGGACCTGCGCCCGTTCCGGCTGCGCGACCTCAAGGCGTCGTTCGGGCGCTGGCAGGCGGGCCTGGCCGAGACGGGGTGGAACAGCCTCTACTGGGACAACCACGACCAGCCGCGGATCGTGTCGCGGTGGGGCGACGACGGGGCGTACCGGGTCGAGTCCGCGACGATGCTCGCGACGGTGCTGCACCTGCACCGCGGCACGCCCTCCGTCTACCAGGGCGAGGAGCTCGGCATGACGAACGTGCCGTTCGCCTCGATCGACGACTTCCGCGACATCGAGTCCCGCAACCACTACGCCGACGCCGTGGCTCGCGGGCAGGACCCGGCGGACGTGCTCGCCGCGCTGCGGGTGAAGAGCCGGGACAACGCCCGCACGCCGGTGCAGTGGGACGCCACCCCGCACGCCGGGTTCACCACCGGCACGCCCTGGATCGCGGTCAACCCGAACTACCCCGAGGTCAACGCGGCCTCGCAGGTGGACGACCCGGGCTCGGTGTTCCACCACTACCGCCGGCTGATCGCGCTGCGCCACGACGAGCCGGTGGTGGCGCACGGCGACTTCACCATGCTGCTGCCCGACCACGACACCGTCTACGCCTTCACGCGCCGGCTGCGCGACGCTCCCGGCGGCGACACCGAGCTGCTGGTGCTCGGCAACTTCTCGGGAGCGCCGGTGCACGTCGACGTCGACGGGTGGGGCGACGCCGAGTGCGTGCTGGGCAACTACCCCGACGACGCGCACCCGTGCGGCAAGGCCGACCCGGGGGCGCTGCGCCCCTGGGAGGCCACCGTGCACCGGCGGGTGCATGCCACCTGAGCGGGGCGGCCCCCCTCAGGCCATCGCGGCGGCGGGTGGCACCGTCAGTGCGGGCGCGGGCAGGTCGGGCGCGGGGGTGGCCAGGGTCAGCTGCGCGGCGAGCTCGAGCAGCGACGCCGCGCGGGACAGCTCCGTGGCGCTGAACGGCCAGTCGCGGCCCAGCAGCAGGTGCTGGGCCCCGACGCGCAGCGGGTGGGTGTGGAGGTCCTCGACGCGCGGTGCCGCGGGGTCGACGAGGTGGGCGTTGAGCAGCGTCGCGACGGCGCGGGGGGCGCTGCCCGGGTCCGCGGCGACCATCCGGGCCAGCGCGAGCGCCGTCGTCACCGGGTCCGCCAGCTCGGTGGCGTCGGCGGGGGCGTGCAGCGTGCAGGGGGCGCCGACGCGCGCGGCCGCGAGGATCAGCACGGACGGGTCGATGCCCCGGGGGACCCGCACGATCAACTCGTCCCGGACCGACCCCGCGTCCGTCGGCTCCCCGACGATGTGCACCGACAGGATGTTGCACCCCGTGGCCCCGATGGCGGTGGCCAGCTCGCCGAGCCGACCGGGCCGGTCCTCCAGCTCCACGTGCACGCGCCACAGCGCCACGGCGCCACCTCCTCGGGGACGACAACCATGATTGCCGTCCCGGGTTACGAACTCACGAACGTACGGTAAAGCACACGGTTGCGTGGACGGTTTTGCAGATCATGTGTGCACGCGGGTGCGGTCGACGGCGCGCCGCGCGAAGGCGACCTCCGTCGCGGCGTGCCGCATCGTCTCCTCGACCACGAGCGAGCCGTGGCCGGCGTCGAACCGGCTGACCGCGTACTCCGCCCCCGTGGCCGCCAGGGCCGAGAGGTAGTTGTCGACCTGGCGGATGGGGCAGCGCGGGTCGTTCTCCCCGGCCAGCACCAGCACCGGGGCCGC
>DASVUG010000211.1:0-2281 GCA_036387155.1 Pseudonocardia sp.
CTGCGCGACGGGCGCACCGACGCCGCGCTGCGCGCGTTGGAGCTGACGGTGCGGGGCCGGCTCGACGGGCTGCTGCAGGGCAACCACCTCGGGCTCGTGCCGGGCCCGGGTACCGAGCCGGGGGAGGCGCGCGCCTACCAGCCCGGCGACGACGTGCGCCGGATGGACTGGGCGGTGACGGCGCGGACGACGCTGCCGCACGTGCGCCAGACCGTCGCCGACCGCGAGCTGGAGACCTGGGTGGTGCTCGACCTGTCGCCCAGCCTGGACTTCGGCACGGCCGCGTGCGAGAAGCGCGACCTGGCCATAGCCGCGCTGGCCGCGGTGACCCACCTGACCGCGGGGGGCGGGAACCGGATCGGCGCGCTGATCAGCACGGGGGAGACCACGGCGCGCGTCCCGGCGCGCGGGGGCACCACGCACGCCCGCGGCCTGCTGCGCGTCGCGGCGACGACGCCCCGGGCGCCGGTGGGCACCCGCGGGGACCTGGCCGCGGCGGTCGAGGGGCTGCGCCGGCCGCCGCGCCGGCGCGGGCTGGCCGTCGTGATCTCGGACTTCCTCGGCGAGCCGGAGTGGGAGCGGGCGCTGCGGGCGCTGTCGGGGCGCCACGAGCTGCTGGCCGTCGAGGTGCTCGACCCGCGGGAGCTGGAGCTGCCCGACGTCGGGACGGTGGTGCTCGCCGACCCGGAGACGGGCCGGCAGCGCGAGGTGGTGACCACCCCCCTGCTGTGCCGGGAGTTCGCCGCCGCGGCGTCGGCGCACCGCGACCGGGTGGCCGCGGCGCTGCGCCGGTGCGGCGCCGCGCACCTGCGGCTGCGCACGGACTCCGACTGGGTCGCCGACGTGGTGCGCTTCGTGCTGGCCCGCAAGCGGACCTGGTCGGGCGGCTGAGGTGGAGGGGTCGACCGACGCGCCGGGAGGCTGGGCGAGCTTCGCCCAGCCCTGGTACCTGCTCATGCTGCTGGTCGTCGCCGGCCTGGCGGTGGCCTACGCGCTGCTGCTGCGCCGCCGGCGCCGCGACACCGTGGCGTTCACGAACCTGGAGCTGCTCGACCGGATCGCGCCGCGGCGCCCCGGGCGGCTGCGCCACCTGCCGGCCGTCGCGCTGATCCTGGCGCTGACGCTGCTGTCGGTCGCGCTGGCCGGCCCGACGGCCGAGGCCCGCGTCCCGCGCAACCGGGCCACGGTCGTGCTGGTGATCGACGTGTCGCTCTCGATGCAGGCGACCGACGTGGCGCCGACGCGGCTGGCCGCGGCCCAGGCGGCCGCCAAGTCCTTCGCCGACCAGCTCACCCCCGGGGTGAACCTCGGGCTGGTGTCCTTCGCCGGCACCGCCGCGGTGCTGGTGTCGCCGACGGCGGACCGGGCGTCGGTCAAGCGCGCCGTCGACGGGCTGCGGCTGTCGGAGTCGACCGCCACCGGGGAGGCGATCTTCGCGGCGATGTCGTCGGTGGAGACGTTCACCCAGTCGGTGTCGGGGACGCAGGACGGCCCGACGCCGGCCCGGATCGTCCTGATGAGCGACGGCAAGCAGACCGTGCCCGGCCCGGACGGCGAGAACGAGGCGCGGGGCGCGTTCACCGCGGCGCGCAAGGCGGCGGAGGCCAAGGTCCCGGTCTCGACGATCTCCTTCGGCACGGACTACGGCTCGATCGAGATCGACGGCGACCGGACGTCGGTGGCCGTCGACGACGCGTCGCTGCGCGAGATCGCCGAGCTGTCGGGCGGCCAGTTCTTCACCGCGGCCACCGAGGACGAGCTGCGGCAGGTCTACGCCGAGCTCGGCGAGCAGATCGGCTACGAGACGCGCCGGGTCGACGCCAGCCGGCCCTGGATGCTGGGCGGTGCGCTGCTGCTCGTCGCCGGCCTCGGCGCGGGCCTCGCCCTGGGCCGGCGCATCCCGTGACCGCCCCCTCGTCGACGTCCCCCGCCGTGGTCGGCGCCATCGGTGCGGACGGCGCAGGGGTGCGGTCCCCGCACCGGTCACGGTGATCACCGGCGGCGGCGTCTAGGCTCGGCGCCCGTGGCGGACGGACGCAGCGTGCTGGTGACCGGGGGCAACCGGGGGATCGGGCTGGCGATCGCGCGGGCGTTCGCCGCGCAGGGCGACCGGGTGGCGGTGACGCACCGCGCGCCCGCGCCGGACCTGCCCGAGGGGCTGCTCGCGGTGCCCTGCGACGTCACCGACGCCGCGGCCGTCGACGCCGCCTTCGGCAAGGTCGAGGCCGAGCACGGGGCCGTGCAGGTCCTGGTGAGCAACGCCGGCATCACCGACGACGGG
>DASVUG010000212.1:0-19174 GCA_036387155.1 Pseudonocardia sp.
CCGCGGCCCGGGTCAGCACCTCGTCCGCCCGGGCCGGCACGGTACTCAGGACCGGGCCGGCGACGGGTGCGACGCCGGCCGCTCCGCTGGCGTCGAGGCCGCCCCCGACACGGCTCGACACCGTGAGCACGCCGACCACGAGCGCCGCGACGGCAGCCGCCGCGACCAGGCCGGAGGCGGCGGGGCGCAGCGTCCTCCGCCGGGGTGGAGGGGCGTCGACGGCGACCCGCGGGACCACGCGGAGGGGCGCCGGCGCCCACACCTCCGCCGCGTCGCGCTCGATCACGGACGTCAACCGCTCCCGCGCCCGCCGCACCGACGCCTCCGGCACGCGGACCTCGGACCGGAAGATCGCCAGCGCCGCGTCGACGTCCTCGTCGCTGCACGGGTGACGGCCCTCATCCACGGCTCTCCTCCTTCTGCGTCGACGCCTTCCGGGTGGACGCGTGCGCCCGGATCGACTCCCGCACGCGGTGCAGGCGCGACCCGACGGTCCCCACCGGGATCTGCAGGGCGGCGGCGATCTCGACGTTGCTGAGGTTCCCCCAGGAGCTGAGCAGCAGGACGTCACGGTCCCGGGCGTCGAGGCCCACGAGGACCGTCGCCAGGGACCGGACCACCCGTTCGGCGTCCACCCGGCGGGCCACCTGGAGATCCGGGGAGTCCGCGGTGTCCGGGCGCATCCGCGCGTCCGCCGCCGCCCTGTACCCCTGGACCTCGCGGCGCACCTCGCGGCGCAGCAGGTTGGTGGCGATCCCGAACAGCCACGGCCGCGGGCCGCCGATCGCCGGGTCGAAGCGGTGCCGCTCCCGGTACGCGGTCAGGAAGGTCTCCGCCGCGAGGTCCTCGGCGACGTGCTCGCCGATCCGCCGCGCGAGGTAGTGGCGGACCGCCACGTAGTGGGCGTCGAACAGGCGGTGGAACTCCCCGACGTCGGGTGCCCCCTCGGCGCCGGCACTCCTCATCGCGGTCACACACCCTCTTGCCGTCCGGGACCCGGAGCGTTCACGGGAGTCGCCGGACGGCGGGGATCAGCCGCCGAGCGCGCGGGAGAGCGTGGCCGCGACGGCGCTCCGCCGACCCGTGAGGCGTTCCTCCTCGTCGGCGAGCGTCATCAGCCGCAGACCGGCGTTGACCAGCAGCCAGCGCAGCGGCTCGGGCTCCCAGCGCCGGGACCGGTGCCCGACCCACGGCAGGCGGGTCACCGGGTCGTCCCGCCCGAGGACCAGCGCGGCCAGGGTGCGGCCGGCCAGGTGGGCGGTGCCGACGCCGTCCCCGACGTAGCCGCCGGCCCAGCCCAGGCCGTCGGTGTCCGATCCTGGAGGGCCCATCCCGACGCCGGCGTGCCAGTCCCGCGGGATGCCCAGCGGGCCGCCCCAGGCGTGGGTGAAGTCGGTGGCGTCCGGGGAGTCGCGCAGCGCCGGGAACAGGTCGCGGGCCGTGGCGCGCAACTTCGTGAACCCCCCGTCGTCGCGGTCGAACGCCGGCGCGATCCGCGAGCGCCAGTGGTACGGCGCTCCCCGCCCGCCGAGGACGAGCCGGCCGTCGGCGGTGCGCTGCCCGTAGATGATCAGGTGGCGCTCGTCGGTGAACGTCTGCCCGCCGGCGAGCCCGGCGCGCTCCCAGAACGCCGCCGGCAGGGGGCGGGTCGCGACGATCAGCGAGTACACCGGCACCACCGAGCGCGGCGCGAGGTGCGCGGACCAGGCCTCCGTCGCCCGGATCACCGCGCGCGCGGTGACGACGCCGCGGTCGGTGACGACGCGGCGCGGGCCGACCGACGACGCGGTGGTCCCCTCGACGATCCGACCGCCCCGGCGCTCGACGGCCCGGGCCAGTCCCCGCACGAGGCGGGCCGGCTGCACGCGCGCGCAGTCGGGGGTGAACCAGCCGCCGAGCACGCGGGTGGCCCCGACCAAGGCGGACGCGGCGTCGGCGTCCAGGAACCCCTCGCTCTCCCGGGCCCGGCGCAGCTGTGCCGGTGTGCGCGCGAGCGTCACCGTCCCGCCCTTGACCCAGTCGCAGGAGATGCCCTCCTCGGCGACGGCCTTGCCGACCTCGTCGACGGTGTCGCGCATCGCGGCGCCCATGGCGTCCGCCGCGGCTCGCCCGTGCCGGCGCACGAGCTTCGCGGCCGACGCCGGGAACAGCGCCGAGCACCAGCCGCCGTTGCGCCCGCTCGCCCCGAACCCGGCGACCTCCCGCTCCACCACGACGACGCGCAGCGTCGGGTCGCCGCGCAGCAGGTGGTACGCCGTCCACAGGCCCGTGTAGCCCGCCCCGACGATCGCGACGTCCGCCTCGGCGTCACCGTCGAGCCCGGGGCGCGGGGTGAGCGGGTCGCCGTCGGCGGCAACCTGCTCGAACCACAGGTTGGACCCACCGGACCGCACGGCCGGCCGCGTCACAGCCGGGCCCACGCCTCGGTGAGCACGCCCCGCAGGATCTGCTCGATCTCGTCGAACTCGGCCGGACCGGCGACCAGCGGCGGGGCGAGCTGGACGACCGGGTCGCCGCGGTCGTCCGCGCGGCAGTAGAGCCCCCCGTCGAACAGCGCCTTGGACAGGAAGCCGCGCAGCAGGCGCTCGCTCTCGTCGGCGTCGAACGTCTCCCGGGTGGCCTTGTCCTTCACCAGCTCGATGCCGAAGAAGAACCCCTCGCCCCGGACGTCGCCGACGATCGGCAGGTCGAGGAGCTTCTCCAGCGTCGCGCGGAACACCGGCGACTGCTCCTTGACGTGGGCGTTGATCCCCTCGCGCTCGAAGATGTCGAGGTTGGCCATCGCCACCGCGGCCGAGACGGGGTGCCCGCCGAACGTGTAGCCGTGCAGGAACGAGGTGGTGCCGTGCGCGAACGGCTCGAACAGCCGGTCGCTGGCGATCATCGCCCCGATCGGCGAGTAGCCCGAGGTCATGCCCTTCGCGCAGGTGATGATGTCGGGGACGTAGCCGAAGTCGTCGCAGGCGAACATCGACCCGATCCGGCCGAACGCGCAGATCACCTCGTCGCTCACCAGCAGCACGTCGTGGGCGTCGCAGATCTCGCGCAGCCGCTCGAAGTACCCGGGCGGAGGCGGGAAGCAGCCGCCGGCGTTCTGCACCGGCTCGACGAACACCGCGGCCACCGTGTCGGCGCCCTCGGCGAGGATCGCCTCCTCCACGCGGTCCGCCGCCCACATCCCGAACTCCTTGAGGTGCTCGGGCCCGCGCAGGGCGTCGGGGGCGCGGTAGGCGTTGGTGTTGGGCACCTTGAAGGCGCCGGGCACCAGCGGCTCGAACGGCGCGCGCATCTCCGGGATGCCCGTGATGGCGAGCGCGCCCTGGGGGGTTCCGTGGTACGCGACCGACCTGCTGATCACCTTGGTCTTGCGCGGCTTGCCCGTGAGCAGGAAGTACTGCTTCGCGAGCTTCCACGCGGTCTCGACCGCCTCACCGCCGCCGCTGGTGAAGAACACCCGGTTGAGGTCGCCCGGCGCGAAGTGCGCCAGCCGCTCGGCCAGGTCGATCGCCGCCGGGTGCGCGTACGACCAGAGCGGGAAGAACGCGAGCTCGCCGGCCTGTCGCGCCGCCACCTCGGCGAGCTCCCGACGGCCGTGCCCGACCTGGACGACGAACAGCCCGGCCAGCCCGTCGAGGTAGCTCCGGCCCGCGGCGTCCCAGACCCGGCACCCCTCGCCCCGGACCATGATCGGCGGGGCACCGCCGTCGGCGAAGGTGGAGTGGCGGGTGAAGTGCATCCACAGGTGGTCGCGGGCGGCGTCGGCGCGGTCCGTGCCGCGCGGCGTCGCCGATCCCTGCGCCGCCGAGCCCTGCGCCGACGGTCCCTGCGTGCCCGCCACGGGCGACACGACCGAACTGGTCATCGCGTTCCCCAGTCGTAGTGCTGCTTGCGCAGCTTCATGTAGACGAACGTCTCGGTGCTGCGGACCCCCGGCAACCCGCGGATCCGCCTGCTGACCAGGTCGAGGAGGTGGTCGTCGTCCTCGCACACCGCCTCGGCGAGCACGTCGAAGCTGCCGGCGGTGATCACCACGTAGTCGACCTCGGACATCTCCGCCAGCGCGTCCGCGACCCGGGTGATCTCCCCGTCGACCCGGACGCCGACCATCGCCTGGCGGCGGAACCCCAGCTGCAGCGGGTCGGTGACCGCGACGACCTGGATGACCCCCGCGTCCTGCAGCCGCGCGACCCGCTGCCGGACCGCCGCCTCGGACAGCCCGACGGCCCGGGCGATGGTGGCGTAGGACCGGCGTCCGTCCTGCTGCAGCTGCTCGACGATCGCCTTGCCCACGTCGTCGAGGAGGGCGTGCGGGACGGCGACGGTCACGGCGCACAGGGTAGGCGACGGACCGTGGCTCCGGAAGCGCATTCCGTCGCGTCACGCCGCCGCAACAACGGTTTCACATCCCGGGGCGGCCAACTCCTCGAAATCCGTCGTCATCTGCCCTACGCTGCGCTCGTTTCCGAACACCCGCGGGAGGTGCCATGAGCAGCGCGGAGATCGGTCCGCCCCCGCGGGCCGCGGCGTCGACACCACGGCTTCCGCGGCCGTGCCGCGGCGCGGCCGACGCGTTCGCCCCCGCGCCGGTAGCGTCCCGCGGCGTCGGAACTCGGCCCGCAGCGACGTCACCCCACGTGGGTGCGTCCTCCCCGGCGGGCCGCGACCCCCGTCTGACCGCTGACACGAACAGGACACACCCGTGACCACTCGCCGCGCCCGCCCGCCCCAGTCGCTGCCCCCCGAGGTCCGCGAGCTGATCGCCCTCCAGAACCGCAGCCGGGTGTCCCGGCGCTCCTTCTTCCGGGGAGCCGGCGGCCTCGGCGCCGCGGCCCTGCTCACCGCCTGCGGCACCGCCGGCACCGGCGGCGCGCCCGCCCCCGCCGCGAGCGCGGCGCCCACGGCAGCCGGGCCGGCACCGGCGCAGGACGTCTCGGCCACCGAGAAGACCCTCGCCTGGGCGAACTGGACGCTCTACCTCGACTACGACGACGAGACCAAGACCTACCCGACGCTCGAGGAGTTCAAGAAGCAGACCGGGATCGACGCCAGCTACAGCGAGGACATCGACGGCAACGACACCTACTACGGCAAGGTCCAGGGCCAGCTCGCCAACGGCCAGGACATCGGCAAGGACATCGTCGTCCTCACCGACTGGATGGCCGGGCGGATGGTGCGGATGGGCTACACCCAGACGCTGGACCTCCCCGGCATGCCCAACGTGAACAACCTGCTGCCGCAGCTGCGCGACGTCGACTTCGACCCGGGGCGGGCGCACACGCTGACCTGGCAGTCCGGGTTCGCCGGCATCGCCTGGAACAAGGAGGAGGTCCCCGGCGGTCTGCGCACCGTGTCCGACCTGTGGCGCCCCGAGCTGAAGGGCCGCGTCGAGGTGCTGGACGAGTGGCGCGACACCATCGGGCTGATCATGAGCGAGCAGGGCGTCGACATCTCCAGCCCGACCTGGGGCCCCGACCAGTTCGGCGCCGCCCTCGACGTGCTGGAGAAGCAGATCGTGTCCGGCCAGATCCGCCAGGTGAAGGGCAACTCCTACAAGGAGGACCTGGTGTCGGGCGACGCGGTGGCGGTGACCGCCTGGTCCGGCGACATCACGCAGCTCAACGCGGAGAACGACGACAAGTTCGCCTTCGCGGTGCCCGACGGCGGCGGCACGCTCTTCAGCGACAACATGATGGTGCCGATCGGCGCCCGTCACAAGGCGAACGCCGAGAAGCTCATGAACTACTACTACGACCCCACCGTCGCCGCCACGGTCGCGGCGTACGTCAACTACATCTGTCCGGTGTCGGGGGCCAAGGAGGCCATGGAGAAGATCGACCCGGCCCTGGTGTCGAACACCAGCATCTTCCCCGACGACGCGACCCTGGCGAAGGTCAAGCTCTTCCGCATGCTGACCCCGAACGAGGAGGCCGACTTCGGGGGCCGGTTCCAGAAGACGATCGGCAACTGAGGTGGGCGCCGTGCGCGCCGGCGACGGCCGGGGGCGCGACCTGGAGCTGGTCGGGATCACCAAGCGGTTCGGGGACTTCGTCGCCGTCGACGACCTGTCGCTGACGATGCCGGGGGGCTCGTTCTTCGCCCTGCTCGGCCCGTCGGGCTGCGGCAAGACCACCCTGCTGCGCATGATCGCCGGGCTGGAGGTGCCGACGGCGGGCCGGGTGCTCGTCGGCGGGGAGGACGTGACCGACACCCGGGCCCACAAGCGGCCGGTGAACACGGTCTTCCAGAGCTACGCGCTGTTCCCGCACCTGGACGTCCTGGAGAACGTCGCGTTCGGGCTGCGCCGGCGCCGCGAGTCGGACGTCGTCGAGCGGGCGACGGCGGCGCTGGACCTGGTGGAGCTGCGCCCGCTCGCCCGGCGCCGGCCGAACCGGCTCTCCGGGGGCCAGCAGCAGCGGGTGGCGCTGGCCCGGGCGCTGGTCAACAACCCGGCGGTGCTCCTGCTCGACGAGCCGCTCGGCGCACTGGACCTCAAGCTGCGCCGCCAGATGCAGGTCGAGCTCAAGCGCATCCAGCACGAGATCGGGGCCACCACCTTCGTGCACGTGACGCACGACCAGGAGGAGGCCATGACCATGGCCGACACGGTCGCCGTCATGAACGCCGGTCGCATCCAGCAGCTCGGGCCGCCGCAGGAGCTCTACGACCTGCCGCGCACCGCGTTCGTCGCGAACTTCCTGGGCCGGTCGAACCTCCTGCCGGGCACGGTGCGCGAGGAGCGCGACGGGCTGCTCGGCGTCGACGCCGCCGGCACGCGGCTGCTCGTGCCCGCCGACCGCGCGGTCAGCCGCTCCGGCCCCGTGCTGGTCGGCATCCGCCCGGAGAAGGTGCACCTGGTGGCGGCGGGCGAGGACGAGCCCGCCGACGCCACCGTCCTCGGCCCCGGCACCGTCGCGGACGTCGCGTTCTCCGGCGTCAGCACCGAGTACCTGGTGGACGTCCCGGGACACGGGCGGATGAGCGTGTTCACCCAGAACCGGGGCGGGGCGCCCGGAGCGGCGCCGGGCGACCAGGTCCGGCTCGCCTGGTCCCCCCGGCACGCCTTCGGGCTGGCCGACGGCCCCGACGACGACGCTGCGCGGGCCGCGACGCCGGAGCGCGAGAAGGCCGCCGTCGGCGCGGCGAGCGACGGTGGCGCATGACGGCCGCGCTCACCACCGCGACGGCGGACACCGCCGACGCCGGCATCGCCCCGGCGTCGGGCCGGTCGGGCCGGGTCGCCTGGCTGCTGCTGCTCCCCGGCCTGCTCTACCTGGTGCTGTTCTTCGTCGCGCCGGTCGCGGTGCTGCTGCTGACCTCGCTCTACGAGAAGGTGCCCGACGGGCCGGTCGGCGCCACCCGGCCGGCGCTGCGCTGGCAGAACTACACCGACGCCATCACGACCTACGCGCCGCAGTTCGGCCGCTCGTTCCTGTACGCGCTCGTCGCCACCGCGCTGGCGCTGGCGATCGGCTACCCGCTGGCGTACGTCATCGCGGTGCGCTGCCGCCAGCGGCGGCTCCTGCAGGGGCTGCTGCTGGTCCTGGTCATCGCCCCGTTCTTCACCAGCTTCATCCTGCGCACCATCGCCTGGAAGCAGATCCTCGCCGACGAGAGCGTCGTCGTGGACGTGCTCAAGACGGTCTCGCTGCTGCCGGACGACGCCCGGCTCACCGCGACGCCGACGGCGGTGATCGCGGGCCTGACCTACAACTTCCTCCCGTTCATGACCCTGCCGATCTACGGGAGCCTGGAGCGGCTGGACCTCCGCCTGGTCGAGGCGGGGGCCGACCTCTACGCCGGCCCGGTCTCGACGTTCCGCCGGGTGACGCTGCCGCTGTCGATGCCCGGGATCGTGGCCGGGTCGCTGCTGACGTTCATCCCCGCCGCCGGCGACTACGTCAACGCCGCGCTGCTGGGCACGGCGGGCACCTCGATGATCGGCAACGTGGTCGACTCCCGGTTCTTCCGCGTGGTCGACTACCCGACGGCCGCGGCGCTGTCGGTGATGCTGATGGCGGTCATCCTGGTGCTGGTCGCGGCGTACGTCCGCCGGTCCGGCACGGAGGAGTTGCTGTGAGGCGGTTCTCGCTCGGGCGCTACCTGCTCCCGGTGTACGCGGTGGTCGCGTTCGTCTACCTGCTGACCCCGATCGCGTACACGTTCGCGTTCAGCTTCAACGACGCGGGCAAGTCGAACCTCGTCTGGCGGGGTTTCACGTGGAACAACTGGCGCAACCCGTGCGGGGCGCCGGCGGTGTGCGAGTCGGTGGTGAACAGCCTCGCGATCGGGATCCTCGCCACGCTGGTGTCCACGGTGCTCGGGACGATGATCGCCATCGCGCTGGTGCGCTACCGGTTCCGCTTCCGCTCGACCACGAACCTGTTGCTGTTCCTGCCCATGGCCACCCCGGAGGTGGTGCTGGGCGCCGCGCTGCTCGCCCAGTTCCTGAACCTGCGGGTGAACCCCGGCTTCGCCACGATCGTGATCGCGCACGTCATGTTCTGCATCAGCTTCGTGGTCGTCACGGTCAAGGCCCGGGTGGCGACGCTCGACCCGCACCTCGAGGAGGCCGCCGCCGACCTCTACGCCTCGCCGCGGACCGCCTTCTGGCGGGTGACCTTCCCGCTGCTGCTGCCCGGCATCGGCGCCGCGGCCCTGCTCGCGTTCTCCCTGAGCTTCGACGACTTCATCATCACCAACTTCAACTCGGGCAACACCGACACGTTCCCGAAGTTCGTCTACGTCTCGGCCACCCGCGGCGTCCCGCCGCAGGCGAACGTCATCGGCTCGGCCATGTTCGCGATCGCCCTGCTCATCGTGGTGCTGGGCCAACTGCTGGCCGCCCGGCGACGCGCGCGGCGGTGAGGCGCCCGGTGCGGTGCAGCGAGACCGCGGCCGGCACGGCGACGACGGCGGCGACGAGCGCGAAGGCCCACAGCGGGGCGACCACGACGTTGTTCATGAGGTGCACCAGCACGCCCGCGACGAGCACGCTGCCGCGGGTGCGCAGGGAGATCCAGGTCATCAGCACGCTCGACACGGTGGTGCCCAGGATCAGCCACGCGGCCCCCATCGCGAGGTCGTGCTGCGCGGTGCCGGCGATCGCGAACGCCGGCAGGTGCCACACGCCCCACACGAACCCCAGCTCCAGCGACGCGACGAGCGGCGACCGGACGGCCAGCAGCCGCGGCTGGACGTAGCCGCGCTGGCCGACCTCCTCGCCGAGCGGACCGGCGTCGAGCAGCAGCGTCGTCGCCACCAGGGCGGGGGCGAGCACCCACGGCAGGCCGTCGAGCGGCGGCATCGTCGCCACCGGGAGGAGGGTGATCGGGTCGCCCTCGACGGCCCACTGCAGCACGCGCGCGAGGTAGTCCATCGCGGGCCAGCCGAGCAGCACGAGGGCGTAGTACCGCGCGGGCACCCGCCACCGGAACACCCGCGCCGCCAGCCGCCGCAGGCCGGGCCGGCCGTCGCGGGCGGCGGTGAGGACGACGGCGGTCAGCGTGGGCGCGTAGACGGCCAGGAAGTACAGCGGGTGGTGGACGCCGAAGGCGCCGGTGAGCGCCTCGACCTGCGGCCGGGCGAGGATCAGCAGCGCGGCGATCCCCCAGGTGAGCCCGAAGATGCACGTGTAGAACAGGGCGACGTCGCCGCGGCGGGGCGCGACGACGTGGTCGGTCTCCCGGAGGACGTCCGGGACGGTGGTGGCCATGCCGACGACCGTGGCGCTGCGCGGCCGGCCGCAGAACGCGGCGGCCCCCCGGACACGGGGTGGGGTCCTCCACCCCTACGGCTGTCCCCACCCCCGGTCCGGGGGTGTTCCCCGGAGCCGGCGGGCGGGCGCGGGGAGGACGCTCGCCCGGTGCCGAGACGACGAGCTGGTCACCACGGGAGAGTGGACACGTGACCGCGCCGACCGCCGAACCGCGCCCGCGGGAGACCGTCGCGCGGGCCCTGCGCGAGCTGGCCTTCCTGGTGGCCGGCCTGCCGGTCGCGGTGGTGTCGTTCACCGTGGCCGTGGCCGGGCTCTCCGCGGGGGCGGGCCTGGTCGTGGTGTGGCTCGGGCTGCCGGTCCTCGCCGGCACCCTCGCCGCCTGCCGCGCGTTCGCCGACCGCGAGCGGCGCGCCGTCGAGCGGGCGACCGGCCACGCGCTGCCGCCCCACCGGTACCGGCCGGCGGGCGGCCTGCTCGGTCGGCTGCGCGACCCGCAGGCGTGGCGCGACGCGCTGCACGCCGTGGTGGCGCTGCCGGTCACCATCGTCACGGCCGTCGTCGCGATCACCTGCACGGTCGGCGGGCTCGGCGGGCTGCTCTACGGCACCTGGGAGTGGGCGCTCCCCCGCGACGACGAGTCCGGCCTCGTCGCGCTGATCACCGGCACGCCGTCCCGCCTCGGTGACGTCGTCCTCAACACCGCGCTCGGCGCCGCGCTGCTGCTCGCGACCCCGCGGGTGCTGGCCGCGCTCGTGGCCGTGCGGGCCGCCGTCGCGCGCGCGCTGCTCACCCGCCCCGCCGCCGCACTGGAGGCCCGGGCCGCCGAGCTCGCCGCCGGCCGGCGCTCGGCCGTCCGCGCCGAGGCGCAGACGCTGCGCCGCCTGGAGCGCGACCTGCACGACGGGCCCCAGCAGCGCCTGATCCGGCTGGGCATGGACCTGGAGACCGCCGGGCGCCGGCTCGACGACCCCGACGGCGACCCGCAGCGCGCCCGCGCGCTCATCACCGAGGCGGTCGCGCAGAGCCACGAGGCGCTGGCCGAGCTGCGCGCGCTGTCGCGGGGCATCGCCCCTCCGATCCTCGCGGACCGGGGGCTGGAGGCGGCGCTCACGGCCGTGGCCGGCCGGGCGCCGGTGGCGGTGTCGCTCGACGTCACCCTGCCCGGGGGGCCGCGGCCCCCCGCGGCCGTGGAGAACGCCGCGTACTTCGTCGTCACCGAGGCGCTCGCGAACGTGGCCAAGCACGCGCGGGCCGACCGGTGCGCCGTGGTCGTGCGCGCGGACCGGGCGCGGCTGCTGGTCGTCGTGCGCGACGACGGCGTCGGCGGCGCCCACCTCGGGAAGGGCCACGGCCTGGCGGGGCTCGCCGACCGGTGCGCCGCGATCGACGGCAGCCTGGAGGTCGTGAGCCCGGCCGGCGGCCCGACCGTGGTGCGCGCCGAGCTGCCGATGGCCGACCGGGAGGAGGCGTAGTGCGCGTCGTGCTCGCGGAGGACTCGCTGCTGCTGCGCGAGGGGCTCGTGCGCCTCCTCGCCGAGGCGGGCGCCGAGGTGGTCGGCGCGGTGGGCGACGGGGAGGCGCTGGTGGAGGCCGTCACCGCGCACCGCCCGGACGTCGCCGTGGTCGACGTCCGGATGCCGCCGACCTTCACCGACGAGGGGCTGCGCGCCGCCCTGCGGGTGCGGCGGGCCGTGCCCGGCACCGGGGTGCTCGTGCTGTCGCAGTACGTCGAGGGGTCCTACGCCGAGGACCTCCTGGCCACCGGCGGCGGCGTGGGCTACCTGCTCAAGGACCGCGTCGCCCGGCTGGACGACCTCACCGACGCCCTGGCGCGGATCGTCGCCGGGGGCACCGCGCTCGACCCCGAGGTCGTCGCCGCCCTGTTCGCCCGGCGGCGCCGCCGCGACCCGCTGGCGGCGCTGTCGCCCCGCGAGCGCGAGGTGCTGGCCCTGATGGCCGAGGGCCGGACCAACGGGGCGATCGGCCGCGCGCTGGTCATCGGGGCCGGCGGGGTCGAGAAGCACATCTCCTCGATCTTCACCAAGCTGGGCCTGCCCCCGTCCGACGACGACCACCGCCGGGTGCTGGCCGTGGTCGCGTGGCTGACCGGCTGACGCCCACCCGCGTCAGCTGCTGACGATGCCGGCCACGAGGTTGATCGTCGTCGCCAGCACGACGGTGCCGAAGACGTAGGACAGCAGGCAGTGCCGCAGGGTGACCGCCCGGACGAGCGGGCTCCCGACGGCCGTGTCGGAGACCTGGTAGGTCATGCCGAGGTTGTAGCTGAAGTACAGGAAGTCCCGGTAGGCCGGCGGGTCGTCGCCGTTGAAGTCGATCCCGCCCCGGGCCTCGCCGTAGTAGAGGTGGGCGTACCGGGTGGCGTACATCAGGTGCAGCGCCGCCCACGCCATGAACACCCCGGCGGTCGCGAGCGCCGCGGCGGCGCCCCGGCCGCGGCCGCCCAGCAGGAGCAGCACGACGATGCCCACCAGGCCGCTCAGCGCCGCGGCGACGATGAGCACCTCCCAGGCCAGGGGCCGGAAGTCCTCGCTCTGCGCGAGGCGGCGGGTGGTGCCGGCGTCCAGCGGCCAGAGCACGACCCAGCCGGACACCGTGAACAGGGCCCCGGCGACGGCGATGCCGGCGAGCACGCCGAGGGGCGCGTCGGCCAGGACGCCGACGACGAGGCCGACCAGCGCGCCGAGGACCACGGCACCGGTCAGCCGCATGGTCGCGCCCAGCGGGAGGAGCCGCCCGGGGGACGGTTCGATCACGCGGGGCCGTCCCCGGGCCGGCCGCGGGACGCCACCCCGGCGGTCGGGGAGCGGAGCACGGGCGTCACGGTACCGAAAACGGGTCGACGGGTACGGCCTTTCCGGCAGGATGACCGCATGATCGGGACCGGGCCGGCACGGCCGCTCGACGGGCCGGTCGCCCTCGTCACCGGCGCCGGGCGGCGGGTCGGCATCGGCGTGGCGGTCGCGCGGCGGCTCGCCGCGGACGGGGCGGCGGTGGTGCTGCACTCCTGGGCGGCGCACGACGCCGAGCAGCCGTGGGGCGGGGACCCGGACGGGCCCGACGCGGTGGTCGAGGAGATCCGCGCCGCCGGCGGACGGGCCGCGCACGTCAGCGCGGACCTGGCCGACGCCGCCGCCCCGGCCCGCCTCGTCGACGCCACGCGGGAGGCGTTCGGGCACCTCGACGTGCTCGTCGCCAACCACGCGCGCAGCAGCGCCCAGTCGCTCGAGCAGCTCACGGCCGCCGAGCTGGACCTGACCCACGCCGTCAACACCCGCGGCAGCCTGCTGCTCGCGCAGGCCTTCGCGGCCCAGCACGACTCCGCGCGGCACGACGGCCGCACCGGTGGGCGCATCCTGTTCTTCACCTCCGGCCAGTACCACGCCGCGATGCCCGGCGAGCTGCCCTACATCGCGTCCAAGGGCGCCCTGCACCAGCTCACCCGCAGCGTCGCCGCGCACCTCATGCCCCGCGGGATCACCGTCAACTGCGTCGACCCCGGCCCGAACGACACCGGCTATGCCGACGACGCGAGCCGCGCGGCCGTCGCGGCGGCGAACCCCGGCGGCCGGTGGGGCCGCCCCGACGACACCGCCCGCCTCGTCGCCTGGCTCGTGAGCGACGAGGCGAGCTGGGTGACGGGCCAGGTCATCGCCTCGGACGGCGGCTGGTCGAGCCGGGGCTGACGGGGCGGGTCCGCCGGCGCCGGAGCGCCCAGCCCCGCATTCCTCAACTCGATGGTTGACAACGATCACGTCCGCGCCTACGTTCTTTAATCAACCAACAGGTTGAGGAGCGGGTCCGGTGGACGACGAGCTGACGAAGGTCTTCGCCGCGCTGGCCGACCCCACCCGTCGCGACATGGTCGCCCGGCTGACGGCCGGCGACGCGACGGTCGGGGAGCTCGCCGCCCCGTACGCGGTGAGCCTGCAGGCGGTGTCGAAGCACCTGAAGGTGCTCGAGGGCGCCGGGCTGATCTCCCGCAGCCGCGACGCGCAGCGTCGACCGGTGCACCTGGAGGACGCGGTGCTGGCCCGGGCCACGGAGTGGATCGAGCGCTACCGCCGCCGGGCCGAGGCCCGGTACCGCCGCCTGGACGCCGTCCTGGCGGAGATGGACGACGAGGAGGAACGGTCATGAACAGCATCGTCGAGGCCACGATCGAGGCCGACCCCACCCTGCCGATCATCCGGATCACCCGCGACTTCGCGGCGACCCCGGCGCAGCTGCTGCGCGCGCACGTCGACCCGGACCTGTTCGCCCGGTGGTGCGGCCCGGACGGCACGACGACCCGCATCGTCGACTGGGACGCGCGCAGCGGCGGCTCCTGGCGCTTCGTCGGCACGAACTGCGACGGCGAGGAGTACGCCTTCCGCGGCTGCTTCCACGAGATCGCGCCCGACCGGATCGTGCAGACCTTCACCTGGGAGGGCATGCCGGAGGGCGTCGCGCTGGAGACGCTGCGGTTCGAGGACCTGGGCGACGGCCGCACCCGCCTGCACGCGCAATCGCTGGTCGACAGCTTCGAGGGCCGCGACGGCTGGCTGAACTCCGGCATGGAGGTCGGGGTGAACGAGGGCTACGCCCGCCTCGACGGCCTGCTGCGCGACGGCGCCGTCTGAGCCGGCGGCCCGTCAGCGGCCCGCCACCCGCTCCAGCGCGGCCCGCAGCCGCTCGCCCGTCCGCGCCGGGTGGTACCGCTCCGCGGTGCGCCGGGCCCCGTCCCGCAGGGCGGCGAGGTCCACGCCGCCGCCGGCCACCCGCTCCACCGTCGCCACCAGGTCGTCGTGGTCGCCGGTGCGGTAGAGCAGGCCGTCCCGACCGTGGGTGATCACCTCGGCGGGGCCGCCGCGGTCGGCGGCGACGACGACCCGGCCCCGCGCCATCCCCTGCACCACCACCTGGCCGAACGGCTCGGGCAGCAGGGAGGTGTGCAGGAGCACGTCGTGCCGGTCGATCAGGCCGAGCACGTCGTCGACGTGGCCGGGCAGGTCGACGGGCAGCTCGGGGTGCTCGCGGGCGAACCGCCGCAGCTTCTCCGCCTGGCCGACCTCGCCGAACCACGCGCCGCCCGCGACCGTCACCCGCAGCCGCCGCCGCGGGCGGCTTGCCGCGAGCGCGCGCAGCCCGTGCAGCTGGCCCTTCCAGTGCGCCATCCGGCCGAGCATCAGGACCCGCAGCTCGTCGGCGTCGGCGTCGTCAACACCGTCGCGCGCCACCGGCGGGGTCGCGAACAGGTCGGCGGCGAGGAAGGGGGGCACGACGGAGGTGGGCCGCCGGGTGACGAGCTGCGCCCTGGTCCACGCGCTGTTGGCGACGACGGCGGCGCTGACGGCGTTCACCGCGACCTGCGCGCGGAGCGCCTCCGGGCGGCGCAGGTGGGGCGGCCGGAGACCGTCGCGCAGCATCGTCACGCAGCGCACCCGCCGGGGCAGCGCGCACGCGGCGACCAGGCGGGCGACCCGCAGGGAGTTGAGCAGCACGACGTCGGCGCCGGACGCGGCGACCTCGTCGAGGACCACCCGGCGCAGGGCGGCCAGGCCGCGGGCGAAGCGGGCGCGGTCGCGCGCGGTGCGGCCGGGCGGCGCGAGGGCGTCGCCCAGGTCCCGCACCGCGACCGGGCGGTCCGCCGCCCGCAGCCGGCCCACCAGCGGGCCGTCCGCGAGCAGCGCGACGCGCAGGTCCGCGGGCAGGTGGCGGGCCATGTGCACCAGGCCGATCTCGGCCCCGCCCAGCTCGGCGGTGTGCCCGAGGGCGAGCACCCTCACCCGCGCGCCTGCCGATCACGGTTCACCCGCGGATCGTGGCAGACCCCTGCGACGCGTCCGCGCCGCGGTGGACCCGGTGCACCGTCCAGGCGAGGACGCCGAGGCTCACCACGGCGACCACGGCCGTCCCGATCAGCGAGCCCTGGCTGTCCCACAGCGCGTGCAGGGCGACGGCCAGGACGAACGCGCCGAGGAAGCGCCGCACCCCGTGGCGCCGGCCCGCGGCGGCGTCGAACAGGGCGGCGGCGGTGATCCCGGTCCAGGCCATGTGCCCGGCCGGGCTGAGGAACCCGCGCAGCAGCAGGACGTCGACGGTGGCCGTGATGCTGCCCTGGCTGCTCAGCAGCGTCGTGAAGCCGTAGCCCATCGTCTCCAGCGCGGCGAAGCCCGCGCCCGCGGCGACCCCGAGGAGCAGCCCGTTCGCCGACGAGCGGTACTGCCGGAACGCCAGCAGCACGGCCGCCGGGATGATCAGCTTGCTGATCTCCTCGATGAGCCCGATGCCGACCGTCGGCAGCGCGCCGAGGTCGCGCTGGGCGTCGAACTCCAGCGTGCCGGCCACGACGACGCCGATCACGCCGCCGAGGAACGCCGCCGCCCCGATCACCGCGCCGCCGACCGAGTAGGGCAGGCGGCGCCCGGTGATGAACGCGACGAAGGTGGCCGGGACGACGGCGGCCCCGAGCAGGATCGCGGTCGGGACGAGGTTCGGGTTGCGGGTCGCCACGAGGGTGCGCTCGACCGCGAGGAACAGGGCCCCGCCGACGACGAGGACCGCGAGCCAGGCGTACCGGCGCACGGCGGGGGAGCCGGCGGGGTGGGCGGGAGGATCAAACGGCGGGACGGCCATGACGTCTGCCTACCGGCATCGGCGGCGCACGTCCACGGGCAGTGCGGCGGCGGCGTCGGCGAGGGGGGCGCGGCCGACGGTTAGCATGACGTGGCGCCCGGACCGCAGGGTCGGGCGGCCTCTGCTCCCCCCTGGAGGCGCACGTGCCGCAGACCATGCTCGGGCCCTACCGACTCGAGCTGCTGCTCGGGCGCGGCGGGATGGGCGAGGTGTACCGGGCCTACGACACCGAGCAGGACCGGCGGGTCGCGCTCAAGGTCCTGCCCGCCGCGCTGTCGCGCGACCCGGAGTACCGGGGCCGGTTCCGCCGCGAGGCCCGGCTGGCGTCCGGGCTGACGGACCCGCACGTCGTCCCCATCCACCGCTACGGCGAGATCGACGGCCAGCTGTTCCTCGACATGCGGCTGGTCGAGGGCGAGGACCTGGAGGCGGTGCTGCGCCGCGAGGGCCGCCTCGCGCCCGAGGCCGCGGTCCGGCTGGTCGAGCAGGTGGCGAGCGCCCTGGACGCCGCGCACGGCCACGGGCTGGTGCACCGCGACGTCAAGCCGTCGAACGTCTTCCTCACCCGGCCCGGCTCCCCCGACGCCCCGCGGTTCGCCTACCTGGGCGACTTCGGCATCGCCCGCAGCCTGTCGAGCACCAGCGCGGTGCTCACCGCGACGGGCACGGCCGTCGGGACGCCGGACTACATGGCGCCGGAGCGGTTCGCCGGCGAGGCCGTCGACGGCCGCGCGGACGTGTACTCCCTGGCCGCCCTGCTGCACGAGTGCCTGACGGGGCAGCGGCCGTTCGTCCGCGACGGGCTGGCCGCGCTGATGCACGCCCACATGTTCGCCCCGCCGCCGCGCCCGTCGACATCCCCGGGCGTGCCCGCCGGCTTCGACGCGGTCGTCACGCGCGGGATGGCCAAGGACCCGGGACAGCGGCCGTCGACGGCGGGCGCGCTGGCCGCCCACGCCCGGGCCGTGCTCACCGAGGGGCGCGGGGCGGCGCGCCCCGTGCTGTTCACCGACGACGCCACGAGCCCGCTGGTGCCGGTGCCCCGCAGCGCGCCCGGCGGGTCGCTGCCCGGCGGCACCCCGGCGCCGGGCCCGGACGGGGCACCCCGCCTCACCCCGGCCCCACCGGCCGTGCCGTCGCTGCAGGCCGCGACGCCGCAGCCGGGCTTCCCGCCGCCGCAGCACGCCGTGCAGCACCCGCCGTGGGCGCCGTTCGGGCCGCCCGCGGTCGCGGGGGCCACCGCGATGCCGACCCCGGCGCCGGCCGCGGCGCAGCCGGCCTCCCGGGCCGCGCTCGTCCTCGGCCTGGCCGGGGCGCTGGGGCTGCTCGTGCCCGCGCCGGCGCTCAACGTCATCGGCTTCTGCGTGGTGGGCACCGTCCTGGGCGCGGCCACGGTGGGAGTGCTCGCGCGGCGCGCGCAGCGGCCGGGCCGGCGGGTCGTCGGGCCGAGGTCGGCCGCGGCCGTCGCGGCGGTGGGCAGCGTCGTCGTGGCCCTGGTCCTGACCGTCGCGCTCGTCGAGACCTCCTACCTGCAGGCGACGCTGGTGGTCCTGTCCCTCGCGCTGCTCGCGGTCTGGGCGGCGGCCCGCAACGGCGCCGGGCGGCGCTGAACCCGGGCGGCCCCCGGGGCCGGGCTCACGCGGCGCGGCCGGTGGGGAGCAGGACCTCGTCGCCCACGGTCAGCCCGGAGAGGACCTGCGTCCGGTCGTCGCCGACCAGGCCCGCCTGGAACGGGACCGTCCGCGCGGCGCCGTCCACCCCGACGACGGTGACGGTGGTCCGCCCGCCGTCGCGGCGCACCGCCGCGTTCGGCACCGTCGGCACGTCGCGCAGCTCGGTGCTGCGGACCGCGGCCTGGGCGGTCTGGCCGTCGCGCAGCCGCGGGTCGGTCTCGGTGAGCAGGACGGTCACGTAGTAGCCGACGACGCCGGACGACGCGGTCGCGCCGGGGGCGACGGCGAGCACCGTGCCCCGGCGGACCAGGTCGGGCACGGCCTCGAAGGTCACGTCGACGTTCTGGTTCGGCTGGATCAGGGCCGCGTCGGACTCCTCGAACGGGACGACGACCTGGAAGGTGTCGGCGCCGTCGAGGACCAGGAACTGGGTGCCGCCCGGGCGGGCCACCGCCGTCGCGGCGGGCGTCCCGCCGGCGGTGTCGGTGCCCGGGATCGCGGCGGCGCTGCCGGGGGCGAGCGCGCTGGTGCCGGCGCTGGCCGCGACGTACTCCCCCACCGCACCGTTGAGCACCGACACGACGCCGTCCACCGGCGCGGTGAGGACCGCGTCGTCGACGTCCTGCTGGGCCTGGCGCACCGCGGCGACGGCCCCGTCGACGACGGCCCGCTGCTGGGCGAGGGTGGACGGGCGGTCGGTGGTGGCGGCGTCGCGGTTGTTCTGCGCGGTGACCAGGCCCTGCCGGGCGTTCTCGATCGACAGCCGGCCGGACGCCTCGTCGACCTCCCGCCGCTGCTTCGCGGTGTCGCGGGCGGTGCGGCTGGCCACGACCTGACGCTCCGCGGCGGCCAGCGCCGACTCGTCGTTCGGCAGGCGGTTGCAGGCCCCGGAGCCGGCGGGGTCGACCGGGACGCTGAGGGCCGAGAAGGCGCCGGTGTCGGTGGTGCCGGCGGCACCCGTGCCGCCGGTGCCCGTGCCGCCGGTGCCGGCGGCGCCCGTGTCACCGCTGTCGGCCGCCTCGGGGTCGGCGGGGCCGGCCGTTGCGGGGTCGGTGGGGCCGCCCTCGGCCGTCGCGTCGTGCCCGCCCGGCTCGGGGCCCGTCGCCGGCCCGACCACCGGGGCGCCGAGGATCGACAGGCCCGGCAGCGAG
>DASVUG010000213.1:0-9410 GCA_036387155.1 Pseudonocardia sp.
GGGCACCGGCGGAGCCGGGACCGGCTCGGGCGGGACCGGCGGCGCGGGTGGGACGAGCACCGGCGGTGCCGGCACCGGCGGTACCGGCGGTGCCGGGACGAGCACCGGCGGGGTCGGGACCGGCACGGGAGCCGGCGGCACCACGGGCGGTACCGGTGCGGGGACGAGCAGCGGCGGCGCCGGCGGCGCCGGTGGGGGAGCGGGCGGGAGCGGCTGACCGCCGCCGATCCTCGGCCCGGCGCGTCCACCGCTGCTCCGACGACGGCGGACGCGCCCGGGAGGCGATCGCCGACCGGGGACGCACCCGCCCCGTGATCTCCCCGACGTGCGGACCTGAGCAGCGCCGGAACGGTCGGACCCCCCGGCTACCCTGACCCGCATGCTCCGCCGAACGGACCTGCGCGCGTCCCCGCTGCCCCGTACCGCCGCCCTGCGGGCCCTGCTGCCCCGCGCCGAGATGGACGTCGACGCGGTCGTCGAGCGGGTGCGCCCGATCGTCGACGACGTGCGGGCGCGCGGGGTCGACGCCGCGCTGGACCACTCCGAGCGGTTCGACCGGATCCGGCCCGCCGCGGTCCGGGTGCCCCCGACCGCACTTGCCGACGCGCTGGCCGCGCTGGACCGGCCGGTCCGCGCCGCGCTGGAGACGTCGATCGAGCGGGCCCGCCGCGTGCACGCCGACCAGCGGCGGACGGACATCGTCACCCAGGTCGTGCCCGGCGGGGTGGTCTCCGAGCGGTTCGTGCCGGTCCGCCGCGTCGGGCTGTACGCGCCGGGCGGGCTCGCGGTCTACCCGTCGTCGGTGGTCATGAACGTCGTGCCGGCGCAGGAGGCCGGGGTCGGCTCGCTCGTCGTCGTCTCGCCGCCGCAGGCGGAGTTCGGCGGCCTGCCGCACCCCACGATCCTCGCGGCCGCGGCGCTGCTCGGGGTCGAGGAGGTGTGGGCGGTCGGCGGGGCGCAGGCGGTCGCCCTCCTCGCGTACGGCGGTACGGACACCGACGGTTCCGAGCTCGAGCCCGTCGACGTGGTCACCGGTCCCGGCAACGCCTACGTGACGGCCGCCAAGCGGCTGCTGCGCGGCCAGATCGGGATCGACGCCGAGGCCGGGCCCACGGAGATCGCCGTGCTGGCCGACGACACGGCCGACGCGGTGCACGTCGCCGCGGACCTGGTCAGCCAGGCCGAGCACGACCCGTCGGCGGCGTCCGTGCTGGTCACCACCAGCGCGGCCCTGGCCGACGCCGTCGACGCCGAGCTGGTGGGGCAGGTCGCGGCGGCCAAGCACACCGAGCGGATCCGCACGGCGCTGACGGGCCCGCAGTCGGGCACGGTGCTCGTGGCGGACGTCGCCGCCGGGATCGCCGTCGTCGACGCCTACGCCGCGGAGCACCTGGAGATCCAGACGGCCGACGCCCGCAGCGTCGCCCTCCAGGTGCGCAACGCCGGGGCGATCTTCATCGGGCCGTGGGCGCCGGTGTCGCTGGGCGACTACTGCGCCGGCAGCAACCACGTGCTGCCCACGGGCGGGTGCGCCCGGCACTCGGCGGGCCTGTCCGTGCAGACGTTCCTGCGCGGCGTGCACCTGGTGGAGTACACCGAGGACGCCCTGGCCGAGGTGGCGGACCGGGTCGTGGCGCTCGCGACGGCCGAGGACCTGCCCGCCCACGGCCAGGCCGTCACGGCCCGCTTCCCCAAGGAGGGGTCGAGCCGCCGGGAGCTGGACGCGGACGGGACGTTCCGGTGACGGCCGTCGAGGAGGGCCGGGCCGCGGTCGGCGCCGGGGTCACCCTGGACGCCCTCCCGCTGCGCGCCGACCTGCGGGGGGCGACCCCGTACGGCGCGCCGCAGCTGCGGGTCGCGGTGCGGCTCAACACCAACGAGAACCCGTACCCGCCGCCCCCCGAGCTGGTCGCCGACGTCACCGCGGCGGCGGCGGACGTGGCCGGGGAGCTGCACCGCTACCCGGACCGCGACGCCGTCGCCCTGCGCACGGACCTCGCCGCGTACCTGTCGGGCGCCACCGGCGTGCCGCTCACGGCGGCGAACCTGTGGGCGGCCAACGGGTCGAACGAGATCCTCCAGCAGCTCCTGCAGGCCTTCGGGGGCCCCGGCCGCGTCGCCGCCGGCTTCGTCCCGTCGTACTCGATGCACCCGATCATCGCCGCCGGCACGCGGACGGAGTGGCTGCCGACGCCGCGGCGGCCCGACTTCACCGTCGACGTCCCGGCGGCCGCCGCCCTGCTCGCCGCGCGCGCCCCGGACGTGACGTGCCTGACCAGCCCGAACAACCCCCCCGGGCAGTCGATCGACCCGGACGACCTGGCGACCCTGGTCGACGCCGCACCCGGCATCGTGATCGTGGACGAGGCGTACGCGGAGTTCTCCGACCGCCCCAGCGCCGTCGGGCTGCTCGCCACCCACGGCCACAAGCTCGTGGTGAGCCGCACGATGAGCAAGGCCTTCGCCTTCGCCGGGGGGCGCCTGGGCTACCTCGCGGCGGCCCCGGCCGTCGTGGAGGCGCTGCAGCTCGTCCGCCTGCCCTACCATCTCTCTTCGCTCACGCAGGTCGCGGCGCGGGCGGCCGTGCGGCATGCTGACGCGACGCTCCGCTCCGTGGCGCTGCTGCGGGCCGAGCGCGAACGGGTGGTCGCCGCGCTGGCGGCCGTGGGTTACGACGTGGTGCCCAGCGACGCGAACTTCGTGCTGTTCGGCCGGTTCGCCGACGCGGCGCGCGCCTGGCGGGCATTCCTGGACCGCGGGGTACTGATCCGGGACGTCGGGATCGCGCAGCGGTTGCGGGTCACGATCGGCACGCCGGAGGAGAACGACGCGTTCCTGGAGGTGGCCGGGGATGTGATGAGGGAGGAGACGGTCTAGATGGCACGGGTCGGGCGCGTGGAGCGGGTGACCAAGGAGTCGAAGGTCACCGTCGAGGTCGACCTCGACGGCTCGGGGCGGACCGACATCGCCACCGGTGTGCCGTTCTACGACCACATGTTGGACGCGTTCGGCAAGCACGGTGCGCTGGACCTGCGCATCCACGCCGCCGGTGACATCGAGATCGACCCGCACCACACCGTCGAGGACACCGCGATCGTGCTCGGCCAGGCGCTGCGCCAGGCGCTGGGCGACAAGCGGGGCATCCGCCGCTTCGGGGACGCCTGGATCCCGATGGACGAGACGCTCGCCCACGCCGTGGTCGACGTCTCCGGCCGGCCCTACACCGTGCACAGCGGCGAGCCGGAGTCGATGCGGTGGTTCGTGGTCGGGGGGCACTACGCCACGGTGCTGAACCGGCACGTGTTCGAGTCGCTGGCCTTCCACGGCCACCTCGCCCTGCACGTGCGGGTGATCGAGGGCCGCGACCCGCACCACATCACCGAGGCCCAGTTCAAGGCGATCGGCCGCGCCCTGCGCGCGGCCACGGAGCCCGACGACCGGATCACCGGGATCCCGTCCACCAAGGGCACCCTCTAGCCGGGGCGGGAGCAGCGCCCCGGCGGGAGCGTCACCGCGTCGGCCCCCCGCCCCGGTGGCGCAGGTAGGCGAGCACGGCGAGCACGCGGCGGTGCTGGTCGTCGTTGGGCGGCAGGTCGAGCTTGGCCAGGATGGCCCCGACGTGCTTGACCACCGCGGCCTCCGAGACCACGAGCCGGGCCGCGACGGCGGAGTTGGAGCGGCCCTCCGCGACGAGCGCCAGGACCTCCCGCTCCCGGTTCGTCAGCCGGTCGACCGGGTCGTTGCGGCGGATGAGGCGGCGCACGACGGCGGGGTCGACGACCGTCGCACCGTCGACGACGCGACCCAGCGTGGCCGCGAAGTCGTCGACGTCGACCACGCGGTCCTTCAGCAGGTACGCCAGGTGCGTCCCGGCGCCGGAGTCGAGCAGCGCGGCGGCGTGGCCGTCGTCGACGTAGTGGCTCAGGACGACGACCGGGAGGCGGGGCGCCGCCCGGCGCAGGGCGAGGGCGGCGCGGATGCCCTCGTCGGAGTGCGTCGGCGGCATCCGGATGTCGGTGACCACCAGCCGGGGCCGGTGCCGGTCGACCGCGGCGAGCAGCGCGTCGGCGTCGCCCACGGCCGCCACGACCCGGAACCCGTAGCGCCGCAGCAGCTCGCCCAGTCCCTCCCGGAACAGGACACCGTCCTCGGCCACGACGACGGTGACCGGTCCCCCCTGCGGGTTCACGCGTACGGGGCCCGCATGTGCAGCACGGTGGGCCCACCCACCGGGCTCGACACCGACAGCGTGCCGCCCACGCCGGCGAGGCGGTCCGCGATGCCGGTGATCCCGGAGCCGCCGCCCGGATCCGCGCCGCCCCGCCCGTCGTCCCCCACCACCACGACGAGGTCGGCGGCCGCGACGGAGACGTCGACCTCGATCCGGGTGGCCCGGCCGTGCCGGACCGCGTTGTGGCAGGCCTCGGCGACGGCGAAGTAGACGGCCGACTCCACGTGCGGACGCGGGCGCCGGTCCAGCGCGACGCGCAGGACGACGGGCACGACCGCGGACTCGGCCAGCTGCTGCAGCGCCGCGGGCAGCCCGCGTTCGGTCAGCACCTGCGGGTGGATGTTGTGCACGAAGTCGCGCAGCTCCTGCATGAGGTCCTTGGCCATCTCGTGCGCGTCGACGAGGTCGCCGTGCCCGGCGGCGTCCGGCCCGATGACCGCCCGCGCGAGCCCCAGACGCATGGTCAGGGTGAGCAGTCGCTGCTGCGCACCGTCGTGGAGGTCCCGTTCGATGCGCCGGCGCTCGGCGTCGAAGGCGTCGACCAGCCGCTCGCGGGACGCGGCGACGGCGGTCAGGTCGTCGGCCACCTCCTCCGGGGTGGGGCCCAGCAGGGTCCGGGCCGTCCGGAGCTCCCCGAGGGCGGCCCAGCCGGCGAGGTAGGCCGTGGCGACCGCCACGGCGGCGCCGACCGGCGGCAGCAGGACCGCGTGCCGGAGGTCGTCGACCTGCCAGGGGCCCAGGGCGATCGGACCGGATCCGTCGAGGACCACCAGCGGGGCGGCCGCGGCGACGCCGACCGCGAGGGCGAGGACGAACAGGCCGGCGCGGACGGCGGACCCGACCAGGAGGACGACCAGCAGGTGCGCCACGGCGCGCAGCGCGGCGGTCGAGGTGTACGCGGCGCGCGCGCCGCGCACCTGCGGGGGGCGGATCGGGGTCGGGTCGACCAGCCGCGCGCGCAGCCGTTCCGCGTGGGCGGCCAGCACGCCCAGCGTCGGCACCCCGACGACGGTGGTGACCACCCCGAGCACGGCCAGGACCAGCGACGCCGCGTCCGGGCCGGACCCGGGCAGCCGGGCCAGCGCGATCCACCAGGGCAGCCCGAGGAGCGCGAGCGCGGCCGCGACCGGCACCGTCACGAGCAGGCCGGCGAGCAGGTACCCGGCGGCGAGCCAGGGCCAGCGCGTGCGCAGGTAGCCGCGGCCGCGGAGGGCCTCGCCCAGGCCCGCCGCGCTCGTCACCGCGCGTGGCGACCGGTCGCCCGGGCCGCTCGTCCGTGCAGCCGGATCCCGAGACACACCGGCACGAGAGCCAGGCACATGAGGAACGTACTCGTGTTGGGGCGGTCGTCGACGAGCACGGACGACGTCCCGGCCGCGACCACCAGGTTGGCGCCGGCGTGCAGGATGCTCGTGGTCCAGACCGTCCCGCTCGCCCGGAAGCTCGCGGCCAGCACGTACTCCAGGAGCACGCTCAGCACCACCCACAGCAGGAGCTGCACCGCGACGTCGCGGGGACCACCCAGGTCCTCGCCGTCGAAGTAGCCGGTGAACGTCAGCGGCCAGTGCCACACCCCCCAGACGACGCCCGTCGCCAACGTCGCCGCGCCAGGCCGGCCGGGGAACACGCGCTGGCGCAGGTAGCCGGTCCAGCCGAACTCCTCGCCCCAGTACACGGGCGCCGCGACCACGACGACGACCGGTGCGGCGGCCAGGAACACCAGCGTCGTCGCGCTGGTCAGCTCCGCGGCGGGGACCGTCCGGTGGCCCGTGGCGACCGCCGCCGCGGCCGCGAGGGCCAGGATCCCGACGGGCGCCAGCGCGGCGGCCACGTGGTGCCGCCACGCCGCCCGCCACCGCGGCCGCAGGCCCGCGTCGGCGAACCCCTCGCGCGTGACGAACCGGCGCACCGCTGCGGCCGCCGCCGCGGGGACGAACGCCGCGGTGAGCAGCTGCACGGTCGGGTCGGCGAGCGACCAGCCGGCCGCGTGCACGCCGAACCACAGCGACCAGGACGTCCCGAACGTCAGGGCGAGGAAGGCGCCGACACCGGTCCGCCGGCGGACGGGGTCGTCGAGGACGGGGTTGCGGGGCAGGCCGGCGGGGTGGCCGGGCAGGACCATCGTGCTCACCGGCCGGATCGTGCCCGGCGGAGCCCGGCGGATCGGTACGGCTGGACGCCGTTCCCGGGTGGGGCAGGCCCTACCCCGCGGGCGTCAGGCCACGGCGCGGTCCACGCGCTCCGGGGCGAACACCAGGTCCGCGATCAGCAGGGCGGTGCCGGTGACGGCGGCCCGGGGGCCGAGCCGGGAGCGGGTGATCTCCAGCCGCGCGGTCGCCAGCGGCAGCGAGCGCCGGTAGACCATCTCCCGGATCCCCGCCATCAGCTGCTCCTCGGCGGCCGCGAGCTGCCCGCCCAGCACGACCACGCGCGGGTTGAGCAGGCTGACGGCGTCCGCGATCGCCCCGCCGAGCAGGCGGCCGGCGGCGCGGACCAGCGGCACGGCCGTGCGGTCGCCCCCCAGGACCAGCGCGACGACGCCGTCGACGTCCGCCACGTCGTGCCCGGCGGCGCGCAGGTCCCGGATCAGCGCCCAGCCGCCCGCCCGCGCCTCGACGCAGCCGGTGTTGCCGCAGCGGCACAGCGGCGGGGCGGCCTCGCCGGGCACGGTCACCGGGATGTGCCCGATGTCCCCGGCGGCGCCGTCCGCGCCGCGGTACACCCGCCCGCCGGCGACGAGCCCGGCCCCGACGCCGGTACCCACCTTGATCATCAGCAGGGCCGCGGTGTCCGGGTGGACCTCCCGCTGCTCGCCGAAGGCCATGGCGTTGACGTCGTTCTCGACGAGCACCGGGCAGGGGTAGCGGGGGCGGAACCAGCCGGGGATGTCGTAGCCGTCCCAGCCGGTCATGATCGGGGGGCTGACCACGCGGCCCCCGGCGAAGTCGACCGGGCCGGGGACGTCGAGCCCGATGCCGTGCACCGCGCCGGGGTGGCGGCCGACCTCGGCGAGCAGCGCGTCGAACAGGCCCGACACGGTGCCGAGGACGGCCGCCGGCCCCTCCGCGACGTCGACGGTCGCCGTCCGCTCGGCCCGCACGGCGCCCGCCAGGTCCGTGACCGCCGCCCGCAGCCCGCTCGCGCCGACGTCGGCGACGAGCAGCACGCCCCGGTCCTGGTGGAAGGCGAACTGACCGGCCGGCCGCCCCCGCGGGGCGCTCTCCGCGCCGGCCGGCACCACCAGCGAGACCCGCAGGAGCGCGTCCAGCCGCTGGTTGACCGTCGAGCGCGACAGCCCGGTGCGGGCCATCACCTCGGTGCGGGTGAGGGGACCCGCCGCGCGGAGCAGCGCGAGGACGTCGCCCGCCCCCGCGGCGGTGGGCCCCCCGGGCCGCACCGCGGTCACCGCCCGCCCCCGCCGGATCGCGCTCCCACAACCGCAGCGTACTTCCGCATACCGGTAGGGAGAAGTTACGCGACTTCTGCTTGACCGCCGTCATAAGTCGTCCTCTAATGACGGGCAGGCGAGAGGAGCCCGACATGCAGCGCAAGCACAGGGCCCGGCGGGCGGCGGCGGGCGCGGGCGCGGCGGTCGCCGCGCTCGTGCTGGCCGCGTGCGGCGGCGGCGAGAGCGCGAGCGGTGGCGGCGGCGGGGGCGGCGGCCCCGCGAGCGCGGCCCCGGCCGCGGGGCCGGTCAAGGTCGCGGCCGTGATCAAGGGTCTGGACAACCCGTTCTTCCAGTCGATGCAGAAGGGCATCGAGGAGGGCGGCGCCGCGGGCGGCGCGCAGACCACCGTCCAGGCCGCGGCGGGGATCACCGACACCACCGGCCAGGCCGACAAGCTCGCCGGCCTCGCCGGGCAGGACTTCGGCTGCTACATCGTCAACCCGATCTCGGGCACCAACCTCGTCCAGGGCATCGCGCAGGTCGCGGCGAGCGGCAAGCCGATCGTGAACATCGACAGCCCGGTCGACCCGGGCGGGCTCGAGGCCGCCGGGGCCAAGATCGCCACCTACGTCGGGACGGACAACACGAAGGCCGGTGGGATCGCCGCGCAGGAGGTCGCGAAGCTGGTGCCGGGCGGCGGGAAGGTCGCCGTGGTCGGCGGCATCGCCGGCGACGTCACCAGCGGCGCCCGCGTGGACGGCTTCACCCAGGGGCTGCCCCCGAACCTGACGGTCGCGCAGACCGTCGCCGCCAACTGGGAGCGGCAGGAGGCGCTGACCCAGGCCACGAACATCCTGCGCGCGAACCCGGACGTGAAGGCGTTCTTCGCCGCGAACGACGACATGGGTCTCGGCATCACCCGCGCGGTGGCGAACGAGGGCAAGGCCGGCCAGGTGCAGGTGGTCAGCGTCGACGGCAACCCCGACGCGCTGCAGGCCGTCGCGAACGGCGAGCTCGCCGCCACCGTCGCCCAGTACCCGTACGCGATCGGCCAGATGGGGGTCGACGCCTGCCGCGCCGCCGCGGGCGGCGCCGCGCTGCCCGCCAAGGTCGACGCGCCGGTCGCCCTGGTCACCAAGGACAACGCCCAGCAGGCGATCACCACCGCGCCCAAGCCCTTCGCGCCGTTCGACAACCCGTTCACCGCGCTGATCAAGAAGTGACGGCGGCCATCACGGGCCGGGTGCCCCAGCTCGGCACCCGGCTCCGCGACCTCGGCTTCTGGGCCGACCGGGCCGCCGCGATCGGGCTCGTGCTGCTGGTCGCCGTCTTCGCGATCGCGAACCCCACGTTCCTGTCCGCGGGCAACATCCGCTCGATGCTCGTGGCGTCGGCCATCCTCGTGGTGCTCTCGGTCGGGCAGACCTTCGTCGTCGTCACCGGCGGCATCGACCTGTCGGTCGCCTCGACGATGACCTTCGGCGCCGCCGTGTTCGGCTACGCCTTCACCCACGGCTGGGGCGTCGCGGCCGCCTGCCTCGGCGCGGTGCTCGGCGGCGCGCTCGTCGGGCTGGTCAACGGCCTGCTGATCGGCCGCGGCCGGATCACCGACTTCGTCGTCACGCTCGGCACGCTCTCGGCCGCCTCCGGCGCCGCGCTCGTCCTGGCCGACGGCAGGCCGGTCACCGTGGTCAACCGGTTCCTGCTGCGCCTGTCCACCGGCGGCGTCGGGATCATCGGGTGGTCGGTGGTCGTCGCCGCGGTCGTGGCCGTGCTCGCGCACGTCGTGCT
>DASVUG010000214.1:0-7726 GCA_036387155.1 Pseudonocardia sp.
CGCCCCCCGGCACGGCCCCCGCCCGTCCCGCCGCCGAGCGCCCCGCCGCCGACCGCTCCGCCCCCGACCGGCCCGCTGCCGAGCGCTCCGCCGCCGACCGGCCCGCTCGCGACCACCCGGCGCCGGAGCGCGACGCGACCCCGCAGCGGCCCGACGCCCCGGCCGGCTCCGACGCCACCGTCGTCGTCTCCCCCCGGCCCGCCGGCTCGACGTCCGCGTCCGGCCCGCCGGCCCGTCCGGACGCGGACGACCGTCGTCCGACGCCGCCCGCGTCGGTGTCCCGGGCCGGCTGACCCGAACCGACCGGTTCCCACCACCTGGCCGGGCGGGCCGGTGGACGTCAGCCGGCGATGCGGCTCAGCTGCGCCGACGCGTACGGCGCCAGCGGGTGGTCGACGTGCTCGCGCTCGTCGACGTAGGCGAGGTCACCGCGCACGACGCCGTACAGCCGCGTCGAGCGCTCCAGCGCCGGCGCCGTCTCGGTGCGCAGCATCGCCCACGTGTCCAGCTCCCACGAGGTCAGGTTGCGCGCGCGGCCGTGGAACGGGGTGACCAGCCCGGAGGCGTGCACGACCAGCACCTCCAGGCCGCCGTCGGGCTGCGGGCGCCAGAAGCCGGTCTCCCGCGGCCCCGGGCCGGTGACCCCGCCGTCGTCGTCGAGCAGCCACGTCCGCGACTCGTAGGCCACGAACGGCTCGCCGTCGTGGGCGAACACGATCTGCTGGCCGAACGCCACCGGCCCGTCGGCGCCGGGCTCGACCAGCTCGCCCGCCCCGCGCCACACGCCGATCAGCGGCAGCAGGCCGATGCACAGCGGGTGCAGGTCCGGGCCCTCGCGCAGGTTCGCGGTGTCGTCGGGCACCGGCAGGTCGTCGAACCGCGGCCGGTTGCGGCGCGGCGCGTCGGGGGCGGCGTTCGCCGCGGCGGGCACGGTGGTGCCGCCGTCGAGCGGCTCCGTCACGAGCCCTCCCCGCTGTCGCCCGCCGGCCCCGTGCCGGCCCGGGCGGTGTCGAGGGCCGGGTGCGCCACCGCGGCCGCCTCGGGCCGCGCCGGCGGAGGGGTGGTGAACAGCCGGCGGACCAGCCAGAGCGTGTAGACGGCCGTGGCCCCGCTGGCCCCGATCAGCACGCCGGTGAACATCCAGTGCACGGCGCCAGGGTAGCCGCGGCGTCCCCGGACGCCAGGAAGGCCACCTTCATGCCGTCAGACGCCGTGAAGGTGGCCTTCCTGGCACGAGCGCCCCGGCACGAGCGGGGCCGTGCAGCGTCAGGCGACCGCCAGCTCCGTGCTGTGCAGGCCCGGACCGGCGGCGTCCACCACGGCCTCGCCGTTGCCCGAGCGCGACAGGGCGCGCAGCGTCCAGCGGCCGGGCGCGGCGAAGAACCGGAAGTCGCCCGAGGCCGAGGCCACGACCTCGGCGGTGAACTCGCCCGAGCCGTCCAGCAGCCGGACGAACGCCCCGCCCACCGGCTGCCCGGCCGCCAGGACGCGGCCGGTGAGCACCGTCTCCTTCGCCAGGTTCGTGCCGTCCGGCAGCGCGGCCGCCTGGTCAGGGGCTCCGCACATCAGCGCTGCCCCCCGCTGCCCGCCCCGACCTCGATCGGCACGCCGACCAGCGAGCCGTACTCGGTCCAGCTGCCGTCGTAGTTCTTCACGTCGCCGTGCCCGAGCAGCTCGTGCAGCACCAGCCAGGTGTGGCTGGAGCGCTCGCCGATGCGGCAGTAGGCGATGGTCGCCCGCGACCCGTCGAGGCCCGCCCCGGTGTAGAGCGCGGTCAGCTCCTCGTCGGACTTGAAGGTGCCGTCCTCGTTCGCGGCCTTGCTCCACGGCACGTTGATCGCCGTCGGGATGTGGCCCTTGCGCTGCGCCTGCTCCTGCGGCAGGTGGGCGGGGGCGGAGATCTTGCCGGAGAACTCGTCGGGCGAGCGGACGTCGACGAGGTTCTTCTCCCCGATGGCGTCGACGACCTCCTCGCGGAAGGCGCGGATGGACAGGTCCGCGTCCTTCGCGGTGTAGGAGGTGGCCGGGCGCGACGCCTCGTCCGTGGTCAGCGTGCGGCCGTCGAGCTCCCACTTCTTGCGGCCGCCGTCGAGCAGCTTCACGTTCTCGTGGCCGTACAGCTTGAACTCCCAGTACGCGTACGCGGCGAACCAGTTGTTGTTGCCGCCGTAGAGCACGACCTGGTCGTCGTCGCCGATGCCCTTGGCCGACAGCAGCTGCTCGAACTGCTCCTTGGTGACGACGTCGCGGCGGACCGGGTCCTGCAGCTCCGTGGTCCAGTTGATCTTGATGGCGCCGGGGAGGTGGCCCCCGTCGTAGGCGGTGGTGTCCTCGTCGACCTCGACGAAGACGATCCCGTCGGTGCCGAGGTTCTCCTCCGCCCAGTCGGCGGTGACCAGGACGTCCTGGCGGCTCATGCGGTGCTCCTGTGGCTCGACGCGACGCAGCGGCGCGGGTGTGCGGGTGGGTGGCGGCACCGGGCGCGCTGCCGGATGGGAGCGCGGGGCGGTGCGGCGGGGGCGGGCGCGGCTCAGCGGGCCCGACAGAGGCAGCTGCCGACGCGGCACAGATCCACGGCGCGTCGTCGGGTCAGCGGCCAGAACACGGACCCGAGACTAACCGAGGCGGCGGGGCGGCGGAACGTGCAGATCGCCGCTTCAGCCCGTCACGCCGGACGCGCCGAGCGTGAGCCGCCCGGTCAGCCCGCTGATCTCCAGCCCCCCGCTGGTGGCCCGCAGCTTCGTGGGCGTCACCTGCAGCGGCAGGTCGCCCGGGCGCAGCCGCAGCGCCAACACCTGCGCGATGGCCTCCTCGACCTGGGCGCGGGGCAGCGGCACCGGCAGGGGGTCGTCGTCGCCCACGTCACCGATCCGGACGTCCCGCGGCACGATCTGCGCCTCGCCCGCCGCCAGCTGCAGCTCGGCGATGACCGTCACCGGCGTCTTCAGCTGCCCCGCCACGTCGAGGGTGCCGCCGATGCGGGCGGCGGTGGGGGGGTCGATGCGGAGGACGGCGGGGTCCGCGCCGTCCTCCTCGACCGCCCGCTCCAGCCCGGCCGCGTCCATGCCGTCGATGTAGAGCTTGTCCACGGTGAGGGGAAGGCCGGACGTGGCGATGCGGGCCTGGACCAGCTTCTCGAGGTCCGGGGCGCCGACGCGCACGGTGCCCTCGGCCTCGCGGACCGACAGGGTGCGCGCGCCCCCGAGCAGCTCGGACAGCGGGGCGCGCACGCCGCGCAGCTGCGTGCGCAGCTGGACGTCGCGCAGCGGGCCGACCGTGAGGTGGTCCGCCGTCACGTCCACGCTCTTGTAGGTCCCCGCGATCGCCTGGGCGAGGAAGGGGAAGTTGTTGAAGCGCACCGACGGGTCGTCGGCCAGGTTCAGCTGCTGGCGCATCTCCCGCGACACGACGGACTCGGCCGCTGCCGCGGCCGCGTAGTCCAGCCCGATCAGCAGGCCGACCAGGACGATCAGCGTGGCGAGAACGCGCCGCACCCGCAGCGCCCGGCGCGACCCGGGGGCCCCGGTCCGGTGCGATGCCGCTCTGGTCGCCACCGCCCGGTCGGTCATGCGGGGAGGGTACGACACGCCCACCAGGGCCTCCGGCGCGGGCGGGAGGGCACCGGGCGGGTGAGCTGCGCCGCGGCGCGACGGCGAACGGCGGTGCCGCTGGCTATCCTGCTGGGACGCGTCGCGTCCTGCGCGACGGGGAACGGTGCGTCGACGTCGCCCCGCCGGGGTCCGGATCGGGTTGCCCCCGGCCGGTCCAACAGCACGGCCTACCCCGCTCTCGGAGAGGAGGCACGACGTGGAGCTCCTGCTGCTCACCGCCGACCCGGATCCCGGGTCCGTCCTGCCCGCCCTGACGCTGCTGCCGCACGGGGTGCGCACCGCCGCCCCCGAGGTCGCCGCGCTGCTGGACGCCGGCCCGCACGACGCCGTCCTCGTCGACGCGCGCACGGACCTCGTCGCCGCCCGCAGCCTGTGCCGGCTCCTGGGCAGCACGGGCACCGACATCCCGGTGATCGCCGTGCTCACCGAGGGCGGGCTGGTGGCGGTGTCCGGCGAGTGGGTGGTCGACGAGATCCTGCTGCCGTCGGCCGGCCCGGCCGAGGTCGACGCCCGGCTGCGGCTGCTGCGCGCCCGGCCCGGCGGTGACACCGCGTCCGCCGGCGGGGCGCTGGTGCTCGGCGAGCTGGTCATCGACGAGGCCACCTACGCCGCCCGCCTGCGGGGTCGCCTGCTCGAGCTGACCTACAAGGAGTTCGAGCTGCTGAAGTACCTCGCCCAGCACGCCGGCCGGGTGTTCACCCGGGCGCAGCTGCTGCAGGAGGTCTGGGGCTACGACTTCTTCGGCGGCACCCGCACCGTGGACGTGCACGTCCGCCGCCTGCGCGCCAAGCTCGGCGCCGAGCACGAGCAGATGATCGGCACGGTCCGCAACGTCGGCTACAAGTTCGTCCGGCCCAGCCGGTCCGGCCTGGCCGTCACGAGCGGCGTGGCCGCGGACGAGGCGGACGACGCCGACGACGAGCGGCTGGCCGGCCGAAACGGCCGCCCGGTGCCGGCCCGCCTCGCCTGAGCCCGACCTCCCCGGTCCGCCGCGTCCCCGCGACGCGTGCCCCGGGATCCGGTCCGGCAGTAGTGTCGTCCGGGTGCCGACCTCCCCCGCGGTCAGCCGGGCCGCCACGCCCGACGCCGAGCTCGTCGCCGAGGTCGAGGCGCTCGCCGCGGCCGCGGCCGCGGCCGACGGCACCGCGCCGCTGTCCGAGCAGGTCCTGCGCCACCTGCACCACCCCGGGGGCGTGGACCACCTGCTCGTGCGGGACGGGGCGGGCGCGCTCGTCGGCTACGCCCAGCTCGAGGCCGACGCCACCACCCCGGACGGGCGGCCGGACCCCGTCGCCGAGCTGGTCGTGCACCCCGACCACCGCCGCCGCGGCGTCGGCACGGCGCTGCTCGGCGCGCTGGGGGAGCGCAGCCCGGCGCTGCGGGTGTGGGCGCACGGCGCCCACCCGGGGGCCGCGGCGCTGGCCGCGCGCCTCGGGTTCACCGCCGAGCGCGAGCTGTGGCGGATGCGCCGCAGCCTGCGGGAGCCCTTCGGCGACCCGGTGCTGCCGGACGGGGTGGCGCTGCGCCCGCTGCGCGTCGGCGCGGACGAGCCCGAGCTGCTGCGGGTGAACAACGCCGCGTTCGCCTGGCACCCCGAGCAGGGCGGCTGGACCCTCGACGACCTCGCCGAGCGCACCGCCGAGCCGTGGTTCGACCCCGACGGCGTGCTGCTCGCCGTCGACGTCGCCGACGTCGACGGGACGGGCCCCGCGCACGTCCTCGGGTTCCACTGGACCAAGGTGCACCCGGAGACCCCCACCACGGAGCCGGACGCCCCCCGCGGGGAGGTCTACGTGCTCGCGGTGGACCCGGCCGCCCGGGGCCGCCGGCTCGGACCGGCGCTCACCCTGGCCGGCCTCGCGCACCTGCGCGACCGCGGGGTGGACGCCGTGCAGCTCTACGTCGAGGCCGACAACGCCGCCGCCGTGCGGCTGTACCGCGACCTCGGGTTCACCCGCTGGAGCGCGGACGTGTCCTACCGCCGGTGACCCCGCGCCGGTGCACCCACCGGTGACCCCGCGCCGGTACCTTCCGCCCGGCGGCCGCGCCCGGGTCGCCCGGACGACCGCCCGGCGACACGGACCAGATCCTCACCCGTTCGGACGGTTACCGATCTCCGCGCGTGCCCATCACTCGCCCGGGCGGGGGGTGTTCGAGAACCACGGAGGAACCGAGCGTGAAGATCCTGCAGCGGGCACCCCGGTCCCGCGCCGTCCGGTCCCGGGTCGTCCGGGGCGCCTCGCTCGGCCTCGCCGCCACGGTGCTGCTCGGCGGCTGCGGTGCCGCGGACGAGCCCGGCGGCGGGGCCCCGGCATCGGCCACCGCCCTGCGCGGCGCGATCTCCGGCGCCGGCGCGAGCTCGCAGCAGGCCGCGATGCAGGCGTGGGCGACGTGGTTCACGGCGGCCAACCCGGAGGCCTCCGTGGAGTACGACGCCGTGGGCTCGGGCGCCGGGCGCACCCGCTTCCTCGCCGGCACCGTCGCCTTCGCCGGCAGCGACGCCGTCCTCACCGCCGACGAGCTGGCCGCGGCGGAGGATCGCTGCCGGGGCCCGGTCGTCGAGGTCCCGGCGTACGTCTCCCCGATCGCCGTGGTCTACAACCTGCCGGGGGTGGAGGACCTGCGGCTGTCGCCCGCCACGCTCGCCGGCGTCTTCGAGGGCCGGATCACCGAGTGGGACGACCCGGCGATCGCCGCGGAGAACCCCGGGGTCCGGCTGCCGGACCAGGCCATCGTGCCGGTCCACCGCTCGGACGACTCCGGCACCACCCAGAACTTCACCGACTACCTGAAGAAGGCCTCGGGCGGCGCCTGGTCCGCCGACCCCGCCGGCGCCTGGCCGGGCACGGGCGGGCAGGGCGCGCAGGGCACGTCCGGCGTCGTCGCCGCGGTGGGCAGCACCGCGGGCGCGATCGGCTACGCGGACGAGAGCCAGGCCGGCGGCCTGGCCACAGCGCTGGTCCGGGTCGGCGACCGGTACACGGGCCCGACGCCCGCGGCCGCGTCGGCCGTCCTCGGCGTGTCCCGGCGCCTCGAGGGGCGTGGCGACAGCAGCTTCGCCTTCGACCTCGCCCGGGACACCGCGGCGGCCGACGCCTACCCGATCGTCCTGGTGTCCTACCTGGTCGCGTGCGGCGCCTACCCCGACGAGGGGCAGGCGAAGCTGGTCAAGGGCCTGCTCACCTACGCCGTCAGCGCGGACGGCCAGCGGGTCGCCGCCCAGGCCGCCGGGTCGGCACCCCTCCCGGACGGCCTCCGCACGCAGGTCGCGGCGGCCGTCGACGCCATCCGCGGTGGCGCCTGAGCGCCACGGAAAGGCCGAAACGGCAATCACTCGACCGTGTTCATCCTCCGTTCACCGCGGCGCGGACGCCCGTCCACCGTGCCCACCTAGCTTGAAGATCGAGCGGCCACCCCGGGACCGCGGACGATCCGACGGAGGAAACCAGCGTGAACACCGTGCGGCACGGCTCCCGTGCCCGAGTCGCGGCCGTGGGTGCGGTGATGGGCGTCCTGCTCGCCGGCTGCGGCGCGGCGAACGAGTCCGCTCCGGCCGCCGGCGGCAGCGCCGGCGGCGGCGCCCCGGCGTCGAACGTCGAGGGCACGATCTCCGGTGCCGGTTCGAGCGCCCAGCAGGCCGCCATGCAGGCCTGGATCGCCGGCTTCACGGGGGCGAACCCCGGTGCCACGGTCAACTACGACCCCGCGGGTTCCGGAGCCGGGCGCACCCAGTTCCTCTCCGGCGGCGTGGCCTTCGCGGGCAGCGACGCCTACCTCAAGGCCGACGAGCTCACCAAGGCGCAGGAGCGCTGCAAGGGCGACGTCGTCGAGGTGCCGGCCTACATCTCGCCCATCGCCGTCGTCTACAACCTGCCGGGCGTGCAGGACCTGCAGCTCGCTCCCGCGACCGCCGCCGGCATCTTCCTCGGCAAGATCACCAAGTGGAACGCCCCGGAGATCGCCGCCGACAACCCCGGCAAGCAGCTGCCCGACCAGAACATCACCCCCGTGCACCGCTCGGACGAGTCGGGCACCACCCAGAACTTCACGGACTACCTGAACAAGGCGGCCCCGGACGTCTGGACTGAGAAGGCCAAGGGCACCTGGCCGGTCCA
>DASVUG010000215.1:0-4166 GCA_036387155.1 Pseudonocardia sp.
CGCCGCTCGTGTACCCCCGAAGAGGCCTTACCGCTCGACTTGCATGTGTTAAGCACGCCGCCAGCGTTCGTCCTGAGCCAGGATCAAACTCTCCAACAAAAACTGGCCCTACAAAAAACCCTGAACCATGACGGGGTCACAACCCAGAGCAACATCAAACTGGCACAACACCACCAGTCCGAACAAATAAGCTCGACACACTGTTGAGTTCTCAAAAGACACCCGCACACCGACACCGTATCCGGCGAGGAAACGCCGTCGGGGCTCGTTCTTCGTTGTGTTTCCCACTGTACACCCGGTCGAACCTGAGGTTCACGCGGGGTCTCCATGGGCGATCAGCTGGCCTGGTGACCGCTCCCCGAGGGGCTCGTTCTGTCCGGCAACGCGCTGACTCCTGAGACTGTACGCGCCGATCCCGCGGGGGGCAAACCGCCCCCCGTGTGGTCCCGGCGACACGTCCGACCCCGCCGGGGGGCGTGGTCGGCGCTCAGGCGTCCGTCCGGCGGGAGATCTTGCTGCCCAGCCACACGAGCGGGGAGAAGCGCCGGTCCACCACGCGCTCCTTGAGCGGGATGAGCGCGTTGTCGGTGATCTTGATGTGCTCGGGGCAGACCTCGGTGCAGCACTTGGTGATGTTGCAGTACCCCAGCCCGTGGTCGTCCTGCGCCGTCCGCCGCCGGTCCGCGGTGTCGAGCGGGTGCATCTCCAGCTCGGCCACGCGCATCAGGTACCGGGGGCCGGAGAACGCCGCCTTGTTCTCCTCGTGGTCGCGCACCACGTGGCAGGTGTTCTGGCACAGGTAGCACTCGATGCACTTGCGGAACTCCTGGCTGCGCTCCACGTCGACCTGCTGCATCCGGTACTCCCCCGGCGCCAGGTCCGCCGGCGGCGCGAACGAGGGCACCTCGCGCGCCTTGACGTAGTTGAACTCCACGTCCGTCACGAGGTCGCGGACCACCGGGAACGTCCGCAGCGGCGTGACGGTGACGACCTCGTCGTCGGCGAAGGTGCTCATGCGCGTCATGCACATCAGCCGCGGCCGCCCGTTGATCTCCGCGCTGCACGACCCGCACTTGCCGGCCTTGCAGTTCCACCGCACCGCCAGGTCCTGCGCCTCGGTCTGCTGCAGCCGGTGGATGATGTCGAGCACGACCTCGCCGTCGTTCACCTCCACCGGGTAGTCGACGAGGTCGCCGCCGTCGGCGTCGCCGCGCCACACGCGGAAGTGGTGGTCGTGAGTGGCCATCAGACGGTCTCCCCCTGCCGGGGCGGATCGGCGCGGTGCCCGCCGAGCTCGTCGCCCGTGTAGTACTTCTTCAGCTCGTCGAGCTCGAACAGGTCGAACAGGTCCGGTCGCATGGGCACCTGCTCGCGGCGGGCGAGCTCGACGTCGTCCTCGCCGATCGCCGAGCAGACCAGCAGCAGGTGGCGCCAGTCGGAGTCCATGACGGGGTAGTCGTCGCGGGTGTGCCCGCCCCGGCTCTCCTGGCGCTCGAGCGCCGCCCGGGCGACGCACAGCGAGACGAGCAGCATGTTCCGCAGGTCCAGCGCCAGGTGCCAGCCCGGGTTGAACTCGCGGTGGCCCTCGACGCTGACGGTGCGCGTGCGGGTGGCGATGTCGGCGAGCTTCTTGAGCGCCATCTCCATCTCGTCGGCCTTGCGGATGATCCCGACGAGCTCGTGCATCGTCTTCTGCAGCTCGAGGTGCACGACGAACGGGTTCTCCCCGCCCGCGGTGGCGCTGGAGAACGGCAGCAGCGCCCGGTCCACCGCGGCGGTGACGTCCTCCTGGGCGACCGCGGGCCGGGCCGCGAGCCCGTCGACGTACCGCGCGGCGCCCGCCCCGCAACGGCGGCCGAACACCAGCAGGTCCGACAGGGAGTTGCCGCCGAGCCGGTTGCTGCCGTGCATGCCCCCGGAGCACTCCCCGGCGGCGAACAGGCCCGGCACCGTCGACATGCCGCTGTCCGGGTCGACCTCGATCCCGCCCATCACGTAGTGGCAGGTCGGGCCGACCTCCATCGGCTCCTTCGTGATGTCGACGTCGGCCAGCTCCTTGAACTGGTGGTACATCGACGGCAGCCGGCGCTGGATCTCCTCGGCGGACTTGCGGGAGGCGATGTCCAGGAACACCCCGCCGTGCGGGCTCCCCCGGCCGGCCTTGACCTCGGAGTTGATCGCGCGGGCGACCTCGTCGCGCGGCAGCAGCTCCGGCGGGCGCCGGTTGTTGTCCGCGTCGGTGTACCAGCGGTCCGCCTCGTCCTCGCTCGTCGCGTACTGCTCGCGGAAGACGTCGGGGACGTAGTCGAACATGAAGCGCTTGCCCTCGGAGTTGCGCAGCACCCCGCCGTCGCCGCGGACGGACTCGGTGACGAGGATGCCCTTCACCGACGGCGGCCAGACCATGCCCGTGGGGTGGAACTGCAGGAACTCCATGTTGATCAGGGTGGCGCCGGCGCGCAGCGCCAGGGCGTGGCCGTCGCCGGTGTACTCCCAGGAGTTGCTCGTGACCTGGTAGCTCTTGCCCACCCCACCGGTGGCCAGCACGACCGCCGGTGCGTCGAAGCGGACGAACCGGCCGTCGCCGCGGAAGTAGCCGAAGCAGCCCGCGACGGCGCTCCGCTCGTCCGGGCCCCCCGGGCTCGTCACGAGCAGCTCGGTGATCGTGCACTCGTGGAACACCCGCAGGTGCGACTCGTAGTCGCCCGTCGCCCGGAAGTCCTCCTGCTGCAGCGACACGATCTTCTGCTGCAGGGTGCGGATCAGCTCCAGGCCGGTGCGGTCGCCCACGTGCGCGAGGCGCGGGTAGGTGTGGCCGCCGAAGTTGCGCTGGCTGATCCGCCCGTCCTTCGTGCGGTCGAACAGCGCCCCGTAGGTCTCCAGCTCCCAGACGCGGTCCGGCGCCTCCTTGGCGTGCAGCTCGGCCATCCGCCAGTTGTTGAGGAACTTCCCGCCGCGCATGGTGTCGCGGTAGTGGACCTGCCAGTTGTCGTTCGGGTTCGCGTTGCCCATGGCCGCGGCGCACCCGCCCTCGGCCATCACCGTGTGGGCCTTGCCGAACAGCGACTTGGAGATGATCGCCGTCCGCTTGCCCTGCAGGCGGGCCTCGATCGCGGCCCGCAGGCCGGCGCCGCCGGCCCCGATGACCACGACGTCGTACTCGTGCCGCTCGACCGCCTCGCCCGGCGTCGCGCCGTTGCCCGCCGTCACGCTCGTCACGCTCGTCACCCCACGATCCGCAGGTCGGAGATCCAGCCGGCCGCCAGGGCCATGATGTAGACGTCCGTCAGCGTCACGCTGACCAGCGACGCCCACGCGAACTGCATGTGGCGCGCGTTGAGGAAGGACAGGCGCGTCCACAGCGCGTAGCGCACCGGGTTGCGCGAGAAGTGCTTGAGCCGCCCGCCGAGGACGTGCCGGCACGCGTGGCAGGACAGCGTGTAGCACCAGAGCAGCACGACGTTCGCCAGCAGGATCAGCGAGCCGAGCCCGAAGCCGAACCCGCGGCCGGGCGGGAAGAACGCCAGCGCGGCGTCGTAGGTGTTGATCAGCAGCAGGAGCGTGGCCGCGTAGAAGAAGTACCGGTGGTAGTTCATCAGGTTGAACGGGAACCGGCTCTCGCCGGAGTACCGGCGGGCGGGCTCGCGCACCGCGCAGGCCGTGGGGCTCTGCAGGATCGAGCGGTAGACGGCCTTGCGGTAGTAGTAGCAGGTACCGCGGAAGCCCAGCAGGATCGGGAACACGATGATCGGCAGCGGGATCCAGACCGGCAGGTCGCCGAAGATCGTGCCGAAGTGCGTCGAGCCGGGGGTGCAGCTCGTGCTGATGCACGGGGAGTACAGCGGAGTGAGGTAGTTGTACTCGGGGACCCAGTAGTCCCGGCGCAGGAACAGCCGGACCACGACGTAGCCCAGCAGGACCGTCAGGACGGTCGCCTGGATCAGCGGCGGGCGCCACCAGAGGTCCGTGCGCAGCGTGCGCGCCGCGATCTCCGCCCGGCCGGCCCGGCGGTCAGTGGTGGATGACACGTCAGCGAGTCCCCATCCTCGGTGGGGCCCGGGACGGGCGCTCGCGCAGGGGCGGATCACGTCGCCGGGCCGTGTGTCCCGGGACTCTACGACGCGGAGGTCACAGAACGCGGACGGGTGCCCCGCAACTTCCCCGCG
>DASVUG010000216.1:0-9640 GCA_036387155.1 Pseudonocardia sp.
ACCGACGACACCCGCGAGCCCATCCGCGTCGCGGAGCGGGACGGCGTGCGGCTGCTGATCACCGGCAGCGGGAGCGTGCCGGAGTTCACGGCGCTGGCGACGGCCGTCGCGGCCGGCGAGGTCCTGCCCCGCTGATCGCGCGCCGTCCCGTGACCGTCCGCACCGCTGCCGGGCGACACCCGGGGGATCACCGGACCGTCCCGCCGGCGACGGTGGCCGCGCTACTCCGCGCGGGGGTCGTCGGCGTGGTCCAGAACCGCCCGGACCCGGTCCCGCGCGCCCGCGAGCTGCTCCTCGCAGCGGCGGGCCAGCGCCTCGCCCCGCTCCCACAGCGCGACGGACTCGTCCAGGCCCAGGCCGCCGACCTCGAGGGCCCGCACCACCTCGGCGAGCTCGTCGCGGGCCTGCTCGTAGCCGAGCGTGCCGACGTCGGGCCGCACGGCGGGATCGGGATCCGGCACGGTGGGTCAGTCTTCCGCACGGCCGGCGGGCCGGTCGGCCCGGTCGACGACGGCGCCGACCGCGCCGTCGGCGAGGCGCACCCGTAGACGGGTGCCGGGCGCCGCGTCGGCCGCGGACCGGAGCACCGGCAGCGGCGTCCCGGCGGCGTGGCCGTCCGGGACGCGTTGGACGATCGCGTAGCCGCGGGCCAGCGTGGCCGCCGGGCCCAGCGTCGTCAGCCGGGCCGCGAGGTGCCCGACGTCGGCGCCGCGGCGGTCCAGCCCGCGGACGACGCCGGCGCGGGCCGCGTCGCGCAGCCGCTCGACCTCGGCGTGCCGGGCGTCCAGCCCGCGCAGCGGCTCGGCCAGCACCGGCCGGTGGCGCAGGCCCGCGACCAGGCGCTCCTCGCGGTCGACCCAGCCCGCCAGCGCCCGCCGGGCCCGGTCGCGCAGGCCCGCCACCCGGGCGGTCTCCTCGGCCACGTCGGGCACGACGCGGCGGCCGGCCTCGGTCGGCGTGGAGCAGCGCAGGTCCGCGACGTGGTCGACCAGGGGCGTGTCGGGCTCGTGGCCGATCGCGGAGACGACGGGGGTGCGGCAGGCGGCGACGGCGCGGCACAGCGTCTCGTCGGAGAACGGCAGCAGGTCCTCGACGCTGCCGCCGCCGCGGGCCAGCACGATGACGTCGACCTCCGGGTCGCGGTCCAGCGCGGCGAGGGCGTCGACCAGCTGCGGCACGGCCAGCCCGCCCTGGACGGCCACGTGCTCCACGTGGAACCGCACCGCGGGCCAGCGGGCCGTCGCGTTGCTGATGACGTCGCGCTCGGCGGCCGACGCCCGGCCGGTGATGAGCCCGACGCCGCGGGGCAGGAAGGGCAGCCGGCGCTTGCGGGCGGCGTCGAACAGGCCCTCGGCGGCCAGGAGCGCGCGCAGCCGCTCGATCCGGGCGAGCAGCTCCCCGATGCCGACGGCGCGGATCGCGTCGACCCGCAGGCTCAGCGTGCCGCGTCCGAGGAAGAACGACGGTTTGCCGTGCACGACCACCCGGTTGCCCTCGGCGACCGCCGGCCCGCCGTCGCGGACGAGCCCGATGGGGGCGGTGAGCTGCAGCGACACGTCCGCGGCGGGGTCGCGGAGCACCAGGAACGCCGTACCGGTGCCCGGCCGCGCGGTGACCTGCGCCAGCTGGCCCTCGACCCACACCGCGCCGAGCCGGTCCACCCACGCCGCGATCTTGCGGGCGACGGTGCGGACGGGCCAGGGCGCCTCGGCGGTGTTGGGCGGCGGGCCGGTGCCCGCCCCGGCCCCGCCCCCCGGGGCGGCCGCCGCCGTCACCTGCTCTCGGAGACCGTGGCGATCCGGTTGCTCAGCATCGTCACGAACGGCGGGCGGTCCCCGTGCTCCTGCTCCCACGCCAGCAGCGCGCGCAGCTCCTCCAGGCGCAGGTGGCGCAGCTTGCCGCGCAGCTGCGGGATGGTGAGGTTCGCGTAGCCCGGCAGGATGTCGGGGGCGTCCTCGGGCGACAGCGCCGCCTCCGCCGGTGCGGCGGCCGCGGGCGCGGCGTCGGCCGGGACGTCCGCGGCGAGATCCGCGGCGGTGTCGCCCGGGGCGTCGGCGCCCAGGTCGAGGCCCTCGGGGTCGACCGGGCTCGGGCCCGCCGGCTCCGGCTCGTCGAACGGGTCCGGTGCCGGGCGCTTGAAGCTCGGGTGGTCCGGGGCCGGCCGGGCGGGGCCCGGGCGCTCGGGGCCGGGACGGGCGGGGCCCGGGCGCTCCGGGGCGGGGCGCTCCGGGGTGGGGCGCTCCGGGGTGGGGCGCAGCGCGGTGACGGTCGCCGTCCGGGTGGACGGCGGCGCGGGCTCGCCGTGGCCGCCGCGCCCCGTCGACGCCCGGGCCGGCGGCGGGTCGTCGTCGAAGGTGGCCCACGCGGGCTCGTCCTCGATCGGCGGGCCCACGCCCAGCACCCGGTCGCCCTTGATGGCGAGCTCGGTGACCTTCTGCTGCAGGCGCATCGACGCCTGCAGGGCCTGGCTGACCGCTGTCACCGGCAGCTCCAGGGCGTACCGGGGGAGGTCGCGGGCCTGCCGGGGCAGGTCCCGGGCCTGCTCGACGGCGGTCACGACCAACCCGGCGGCGACCCGGAACGGCAGCGGCAGCGGCGGTGTCATGCCCCGATCATCCCCGCATCGCACCGCCGCGGCAGCCCGGACCCCCGCAGCCCCGTCGGGGCCCCGGTGCTCGGCCGGACCTCGCGGCCGCGCCCGTACCCTGGAGCCATGCCCGACCCCGCCTCCCCGTCCTCCGCCGGCCCCGAGAAGCGCGTCCTGCTCGCCAAGCCCCGCGGCTACTGCGCCGGCGTCGACCGGGCGGTCGAGGCCGTCGAGAAGGCGCTCGACCAGCACGGCGCCCCCGTCTACGTGCGCAAGCAGATCGTGCACAACCGGCACGTCGTGGAGACCCTCGAGGCGCGCGGCGCGGTGTTCGTGGACCGGACCGACGAGGTCCCCGAGGGCGCGCTGCTCGTCTTCTCCGCGCACGGCGTGTCCCCCGCGGTGCGCGACGAGGCCCGGGCGCGGGAGCTGCGCACCATCGACGCGACGTGCCCGCTGGTCACCAAGGTGCACCAGGAGGCCAAGCGCTTCGCCCGGGAGGACTACGACATCCTGCTGGTCGGGCACGAGGGCCACGAGGAGGTCGAGGGCACCGCGGGCGAGGCGCCGGAGCACATCCAGATCGTGGACAGCCGCGCCGACGTCGACGCCGTGGCGGTGCGCGACCCCGACAAGGTGGTGTGGCTGTCGCAGACCACGCTGAGCGTCGACGAGACGATGGACACGGTGCGGGCCCTGCGCGAGCGGTTCCCGACGCTGTCGAACCCGCCGAGCGACGACATCTGCTACGCCACGCAGAACCGGCAGGTCGCGGTCAAGGCGATGGCGCCGCGCTGCGACCTGGTGATCGTGGTCGGGTCGCGCAACTCCTCGAACTCGGTGCGTCTGGTGGAGGTCGCGCTGTCGGCCGGGGCCGGGGCGGCGCACCTCGTGGACTACGCGCGGGAGATCGACGACGCGTGGCTCGACGGCGTCGCGACGATCGGGGTGACCAGCGGCGCGTCCGTGCCGGAGGTGCTGGTCCGCGGCGTGCTGGAGCACCTGGCCGCACGCGGCTGGGGCGCCGTGGAGGAGGTCACCACCGCGGAGGAGACGCTGGTGTTCTCCCTGCCCCGCGAGCTGCGCCCCTCCCGCGCGGCGCGGTAGCGCAGCACCCCTCGCGGGGCGGCCCGGTGGGGCGGGCCCCGCGGCGACCGGCCGGACGCGCGGGCGTCAGCGGCGACCGTCGTCCGCGTCGCGCTCGCGCTGCTTGAACAGGCGCAGCAGGCCGACCGCGAGCACGGCCGCCGTCGTCGCCGCCATCGTCGGGAAGCTGTTCACCAGCGGGGCGCCCACCGTCAGCAGCGTCGGACCGCCCGTCCCGCCGTCACCCAGCAGGACGATCGCCGGGACGGCCGCGGCGAGCAGCAGCGGCGGCTGCACCAGCGGGGCGAACAGGTTCCGGCGGCGGACCCACGCGATCGCCAGCACGCAGCCGGTGAAGTACAGGACGGCGAAGACGGCGCCGACGGTGCCCACGCGCTGCAGGTCGACGAACACGCCGAGCGCGGTGAGCCCGAAGGCCAGCCCGACGGCCGCCTGCGGCGGGATGCCCAGCACCGTCGTGAGCAGCGAGCGTTCGGCGACGGGCCACTGCCCGAGCGGACGCCGGCCGGGCGAGCGCTGGGCGGACGAGCGCTGGGCCGACGAGCGCTGGGCCGACGAGCGCTGGGCCGACGAGCGCTGGGCGGGACGGGACGCGGAAGGAGCAGGCGCCATCACCCGTTCACCGTAGCGCTGGCACCCGTGCGGCCGACGGGACGGTCGTGCTCGGTGCGGTCGTGGTCCAGGGCCACCAGCGCCTCGTCCGCCGAGGCGACCAGCTCCGGGGCGGCGATCCGCCGGGGGCTGCGGTCGACCGGGGCCGGGGCGGCGAGCTCGTCGTCGGCGACCTTCAGCTCCGTGAGCCGCCGGGCCGTGACCAGCACGCGGGCCTCCAGCGAGGACACGGTCTTGTTGTAGCTGTCGACGGCCCCGTCCAGGCTCCGCCCCAGCTTCGCGACGTGCGTGCCCATCGTGGCCAGCCGGGCGTGGAGCTCCTTGCCGAGCTGGTGCACCGCGGCGGCGTTGCGGGCGAGCGCCTCCTGCCGCCAGCCGTAGGCGACGGTGCGCAGCAGCGCGATCAGCGTCGTCGGCGTGGCGACCACGACGTTGCGGGTGAACGCGTGCTCCAGCAGCGCCGGGTCGGCCTGCAGCGCGGCCTCCAGGAACGGGTCGCCGGGGACGAACAGCACCACGAACTCCGGCGTCGGCTCGAACGCCGCCCAGTACGCCTTCGCCGCGAGCGCGTCGACGTGCGCCCGCAGCTGGCGGGCGTGGGCGGCGAGCCGGTCCGCGTGGGTGTCCGGGTCGCGGCTCTCGACGGCCTCGAGGTACCCGGCGAAGGGCACCTTGGCGTCGACCACGATCGACTTGCCCCCCGCGAGGTGCACGACCATGTCCGGGCGGACCGCGCCGTCGGCGGCCCCGTCCCCGATCCGCGGCGCCGTGACCTGCGTCGAGAAGTCGCAGTGCTCGACCATGCCGGCGAGCTGCACGACGCGCTCGAGCTGCAGCTCCCCCCAGCGCCCGCGGACCTGCGGCGCCCGCAGCGCGTTCACCAGGCTCTTCGTCTCGTACTGCAGCTGCTCGGAGCCGGCGCGCAGGGCGTCGACCTGCTCGCGCAGCCCGACGTACGCGCTCTGCCGCTCGCGCTCGACGTCGCGCAGCTGCCCCTCGACGCGCTGCAGCGCCGCCGACATCGGGTCGAGCAGCGCGCCGAGAGCGCGGTCCCGCACGGCCGCGTCGCCGGCGAGCGCCGCCGCGGCCTCCCGGATGCGGCCCTCGGCCAGCGCCACGAACCGCGTGTTGTTCGCCTCGAGCGCCTCCGCCGACAGGGCGCGGAAGGCCTGCGTCAGCTCGCCGTCGCGGCGGGCCAGCAGCTCCTCGCGCCCCGCGGCCGCCTCCCGCTCGGCCCGCAGCGCGGCGTTCGCCGCGGCGGCGTCGCTCTCGGCCCGGCGCAGCCGCTCGCCCGCCTGCTCGTGCCGGGCGGTGAGGTCGTCGAGCCGCTGCTGCAGCCCGCTGCGCTCCGCGCGCAGGGCCGCGACGTCGGCGCGCAGGCCGACGGTGGCGTTCGCCGCGGCCCGCGCGGCCTCAGCGGCCGCGGCCCGGGCGCGCGCCGCGAGCACCACACCGCACGCGGCGGCGCCCACGAGGGCGCCGGCGAGCAGGAGCAGCACGGCGGTCACGACGTCCATGCGAGCAGGGTGCGGGCCGGCACCGACAGGACGGCGCAGGGCGCGCCGGACCCGTCCACAGGCGGGCGGAGCCGATCGCCGAGCGGTCGAACATGCGGTCGAACCCCGACGGCGTGCGTTCCCGCGGCGCCCGGAGTGCCAGGAAGGCCACCTTCACGGCGTCACGTCGCGTGAAGGTGGCCTTCCTGGCGGACGGGGCGTCCCGACGATCAGCAGGCGCGGGTCTCGTGGTCCAGCAGCCGGCGCTTGACCGCCAACCCCCACCGGAACCCGCCCAGCGAGCCGTCGGTGCGCACGACCCGGTGGCAGGGCACGAACAGCGCCGTGGCGTTGCGGGCGCACGCCGACGCCGCCGCGCGGACCGCCGCCGGACGGCCGGCCTTCGCCGCGTACTCGGTGTAGGTGACGGGCGCGCCCGCCGGCACCGTCCGCAGCACCTCCCAGGCGTGCTCGAGGAACGCGCCGGAGCGCTGCCGGACCGGCACCGCGTCGATCGCGCCCAGGTCGCCCTCGTGGTAGCGCGCGACCGCCGCGGACACCGCACCCAGGTCGGCGAGCGCGTCCACCGACGTCGGCCGCAGGGACGGGTGGACCAGCGGCAGGAGCGCGTCGACGTCGGCGGTCCAGCCGGAGGCGAGCACCGCCCCGTCGGCGTCGACGACGGCGGTGAAGGGGCCGGCCGGGGTGTCCAGCGTCGAGCAGGAGGCCGTCGCGCTCCCCGCCCGGCCGGCGCCCCTCCGGAGCGCGGGGGCGGTCGGTCCGGCGGTCGGGTCGGTGGTCGGGTCGGTGGTCGGGTCGGTCATGAGCCCGTTCATGCGGTCCTCCTGGTCGAGGTGGTGGTCGTGCCGGCCCGCCACAGGTGCAGGGCGGCGTAGGAGCGCCACGGCGCCCAGCGCGCCGCGTGGTCGAGGAGATCGGCGACGCCCAGCGCCGCCGCCCCGCGGCGGACGACGAGGTCGCCCGGCAGGAGCTCGTCCGGGTCGCCGAGCACGCGCATCGCCAGGTAGCCGGCCGTCCACGGGCCGATCCCGGGCAGCGCCGTCAGGTCCGCGCGGAACGCGGCGGGGTCGCGGCCGGCGTCGAGCGCCAGCCCGTCGGCGAGCGCGGTGGCCAGGCCGGTGACGGTCGCGGTCCGCCGCGCGGGCCCCGCCAGCAGCTCCGCGCCGTGCTCGGCGACGGCGGCCGGGGTGGGGAAGAGCAGGTCGGGGCCGCCGGCGGCCAGCTCGGGGGGCAGCCGCTCGCCCAGCGCGGCGGCGAGCCGCGTGGCGGCCGTCCGCGCTGCGGCGACGGACACCTGCTGGCCGAGCACCGCCCGCAGCGCCGTCTCGGCCGGGTCGACCGTGCCCGGCAGCCGGATGCCGGGGGTCGCCGCGACGGACGGCGCCAGCAGCGGGTCCGCGGCGAGCGCGGCGTCGACGGCCGCGGGGTCGGCGTCGAGGTCCAGCAGCCGCCGCAGCCGGGCGACCGCGGGGGCCAGGTCGCGCGGGTCGGACAGGCGCAGCGTGGCGACGACGTACCCGCCGCGCGCTGTCTCGGGCTGCCGCGCGCGCCGTTCCGCGCGCGGCGGTGCCGACTTGCGCGCGGCGGCCTGCTCACCGGTCTCCACGGCGTTGCCCCGCGGATCCTGGGGATGCCGCGCGCGTTGCGTCACGAGCGGCGCCCCGAGTTCGCGCGCGGCGACCGTCGGGCGGGCCGTGGAACCGGCGTCCGGCAGGTCGAGCACCACGGTCGCCGGCCCGTGCGGCAGCCGCAGCGTCCGCCGGTAGCTCGTCCCGTCCACCTCCTCGACGCCGTCGACCGCCCGGGCCGCGAGGAACGCCAGCAGCCCGGCGGCGTCGAACGGCGCCCGGTGGGGCAGCCGCAGCACGACCGCGCCCGCGACGGCCGGGACGGGCCGCCGCGCGGCCTCGGCCCGCAGCGTCGTCGGCGCCACGCCGTAGACCGCGCGCATCGTGTCGTTGAACTGGCGCACGCTGGCGAACCCCGCCGCGAACGCCACGTCCGCCATCGCCATCGCGGTCGTCTCCACCAGGGTCCGCGCCGTGTGCGCGCGGTGCGCGCGGGCCAGCGCCAGCGGCCCGGCGCCCAGCTCGGCACCGAGGACCCGCCCCAGGTGGCGGTCCGAGTAGCCCAGCCGCGCGGACAGCCCCGGCACGCCGTCCCGCTCGACGACGCCGTCGCCGATCAGCCGCATCGCGCGGGCGGCGAGGTCGGCGCGGACGTTCCACTCCGGGGAGCCGGGCACCGCGTCGGGCAGGCACCGCCGGCACGCCCGGAAACCCCGCACCTGCGCCGCGGCCGCGGTCGGCCAGAACTCGACGTTCGCCCGCTTCGGCATGACCGCCGGGCAGGAGGGCCGGCAGTAGATGCCGGTGGTGCGCACCGCGACGACGAACCGCCCGTCGAAGCGCGGGTCGCGGGAGGCCATGATGCGGTAGCACCGGTCGTCGTCCAGGAGCACGAGGACGATGCTGCCACTCGTAGGGGTGCCGCTCTGGCGGGAATCGGACGCGGTGATCGCGGCGCCCGTGGCGGCCCGCCCGCGGCCGGCGGAGCCCGCGACGTGCGCGACTACCCTGGACCCCCGTGTCCCTCACCCTCGGCATCGTCGGGCTGCCCAACGTCGGCAAGTCGACGCTGTTCAACGCGCTGACCCGCAACGACGTGCTGGCCGCGAACTACCCGTTCGCCACGATCGAGCCGAACGTCGGCGTCGTACCCCTGCCGGACGCGCGGCTGCAGAAGCTCGCGGACATGTTCTCGTCGGCGAAGATCGTGCCCGCCGTGGTGTCCTTCGTCGACATCGCGGGCATCGTCAAGGGCGCGTCCGAAGGCGCCGGCCTGGGCAACAAGTTCCTCGCCAACATCCGCGAGTCCGACGCGATCTGCCAGGTCGTGCGCGTGTTCGACGACCCCGACGTCGTCCACGTCGACGGCCGCGTCGACCCGGCGTCGGACATCGAGACGATCTCCACCGAGCTGATCCTCGCCGACCTGCAGACCCTGGAGAAGGCGGTGCCGCGCCTGGCCAAGGAGGCGCGGATGCAGAAGGACCGGCGCCCGGTCCTGGAGGCGGCCGAGGCCGCCGTCGAGATCCTGAACGCCGGCCGGACGCTCTTCGCCGCCGGGGTCGACCGCGCGCCGCTGCGCGAGCTGATGCTGCTGACGACCAAGCCGTTCCTCTACGTCTTCAACGCCGACGAGGGCGTGCTCACCGACGACGCCCGCCGCAAGGAGCTGACGGAGCTGGTCGCCCCCGCACAGGCGGTGTTCCTCGACGCCAAGGTCGAGGCGGAGCTGCTGGAGCTGGACGAGGAGTCCGCCCGCGAGCTGCTGGAGTCGATCGGGCAGCCCGAGCCGGGCCTGTACTCCCTGGCCCGCGCCGGCTTCGCCACCCTCGGCCTGCAGACCTACCTCACCGCAGGCCCCAAGGAGTCCCGCGCCTGGACGATCAGGCGGGGCGCCACCGCCCCCCAGGCCGCCGGCGTGATCCACACCGACTTCGAGCGCGGCTTCATCAAGGCCGAGATCGTCTCCTTCGACGACCTGGTCGCCGCCGGCTCCATGACCGCGGCGAAGGCCGCGGGCAAGGTGCGGATGGAGGGCAAGGACTACGTCATGCAGGACGGCGACGTGGTCGAGTTCCGGTTCAACGTCTGATCGGGGCCCTCCCGCCCCGGTCAGCGCTCTGGCGAGTCGCCGGGGACGCCCGCGTCGACCATCAGGCCGAGACCGGCCGAGCCCTGGCGGTTCGACCCGTCCACGGTCCGGCCGCCCGTCCGATCCCACCCGACGGTTGACGGTGGTTCCGGGTGTT
>DASVUG010000217.1:0-11342 GCA_036387155.1 Pseudonocardia sp.
TCTGGTCCTGCTGGGGTGACGTCTGGGAGGGTCGTCCCGCTTCACTCCCCCGGACCGCGAGGAGCAGCCGTGACCAGCATCCAGCCCGAGCTGTGGGTCGACCGGGGCGCTGCGGCCGTGACGTTCTACCGGGCAGCGTTCGGTGCGGTGGTCCTGCACCAGGTCGGCGAGGGGGAGGACATCGTGGCGCAGCTGGCCGTCGGCGATGCGGTGTTCTGGGTCGCGGCGGCGGGCTCGATCCCCGGCCGGCTCACGCCGCGGGCCGCCGGCGGGGCCACGGGTCGGACGCTGCTGGTGGTGGACGACCCCGAGGCCGTGATGGTGCAAGCCCGCGAAGCCGGTGCCGTCGAAGCGGCACCCGTCGAGGACCGGCACGGGTGGCGCCTGGGTCGGTTCGTGGACCCGTTCGGCCACGAGTGGGAGATCGGCAGGCCGCTCGGGAACTGGCCACCGGGCTGAGTCCTCCACCGTGCTCGCATCACACCGCGTAGATCCGGGCGTCACTCCACGGGGAAGGGCTCCCGGCCGCAGCCTGGACACGCTGCAGGAGCTGGCCGGCGGAGTCGGTACCGAGTGTCCCGGGGCGCCGGTGCTGCCGCTGCGGTGCGACGTCGCCGACTGGGACGACCAGCAGGCCGCGATGGCGGCCATCACCGAGCGTTTCGGGCGGCTCGACGTGGCCGTGGCGAACGCGGGCCCCGCGCTGCGGATGCGCCCGCGGCCGGTGGCACGGCTCGGCGACCTACACTCGCGCGGTGTTCTTCGTCTTCGGTCTCGGCACGAAACAGCAGGACCTCGGCCCGGGGGAGACTCGCACCTGCCCGCGTTGCCACAACACCAGCCAGCAGATGCGGGTGCGGGAGTTCCGGCAGTTCAGCGTGTTCTTCGTGCCGGTCGCGCGGTGGGGACGCCGGGTGTTCGAGGTCTGCGGCATCTGCGGTAACGCCGTCGAGGTCTGACGCGGGTGCCCCGGCTCAGGTCGAGGCGGGGGTGAGCCCGTAGCCGAGATCGCGCAGGGCGGCCAGCGCCCCTTCTCCGACGTTCCCCATGGAGGCGCCCACCTGCCTGAGGAGTTCGGGGGTGACGTCGCGCCCCGACGGCGTGCCGGCGTCGAACGGCGGTCGGGGGTCGTACTCCATGCTCAGCTGGACGGCCAGGGCGGTCTGCTCGTCGAGCAGGCGGGCGATCAGGGTGAGCCCGAAGTCGAGGCCGGCGGTCACGCCGCCGGCGGTGATGCGGTTGCGGTCGGTGACGACGCGTTCGGTCACCGGCACGGCGCCGACGAGGGGGAGCATGTCGACCGCTCCCCAGTGCGAGGTCGCCCGGTACCCGTCCAGCAGGCCGGCGGCGCCGAGGACGATCGACCCGCTGCACACCGACGTCACCCAGCCGGCCGCCGCGCCGCGGTCGGCGAGGAACTGCAGCACGTCGTGGTCGCGCATGACCCCGTTCATGCCCGGGCCACCCGGGACGAACAGGACGTCGAGGCGCGACGGGCACTCGGCGAGGCTCATGGTCGGGAAGACGCGGATGCCGGTATCGGTGACCACGGGCTCGTCGCGCGTCTTCCACAGCAGGTGGACGTCCATCACGTGCGACAGCGCCGTCTGCGGGCCGAGCAGGTCGAGCAGGGTCAGCCCGGGGTAGAGCAGCATCCCGACCTGCGGTCGCGACGCGGGCGGCGAGTCCGGCGAGGTCGTCCCGGTGGGGTCGATCGGGAATGCACGGGTCATCAGGCGCTCCGAAGGAGTCGGGTCTCACTGGCTTCAGTATCAGTCTAACTTAAACTCGGCGCCTACGAGCTTCCGACGCGGGGCGGAGAAGGGCTCCGGATCATCCGGGAGGAAGGACCCGACAGTCCTGGGGCGCGAGGGAGACGTGCACGACCGCCCCGCACGCGACGGTCCGGGTCGCCGCCACCGTCGCGGTGAGGCGCACCCCTCCCGCCAGGTCCAGCAGGACGGTGCGGTGGGTGCCGGCGAAGCGCTCGTCGACGACCACGGCGGCCAGGGTCCCCGGCCGGGGACCGTCGAGGAGCTGCACGGCCTCGGGGCGCACCACCAGCACCCCCGGACCGTCGGCGCCGCCCGGTGCGACACCGACGGTGCCCGCCGGGCAGGCGAAGGCGGTGCCGGCCAGGGTGCCCGGTACCTCGTTGACCGGCCCGAAGAACCGGGCGGCGCGCAGCGTCGGGGGAGCGGTGTAGAAGTCGACCGGGCTGCCGGTGGCCTCGAGCCTGCCGTCGAGCAGCAGCGCGACGTCGTCGGCGAGGTCGACGGCCTCCTGCTGGTCGTGGGTCACGAACAGCATCGTGACCGCCAGCTCGCGCTGGATCCCGCGGACGAGCTCCCGCATCCGCTGCCGCAGCGCCGCGTCGAGCTGGGAGAACGGTTCGTCGAGCAGCAGCACGGGCGGGTCGAGCACCAGGGCCCGGGCGAGCGCGGCACGCTGTTCCTGCCCGCCCGACAGCTGCCCGATCCGGCGCGGGCCGAGCCCGCCCAGCTCGACCCGGTCCAGCACCTCGGCGGTGCGGCGGCGGCGCTCGCGGGCGCCGACGCCGCGCATGCGCAGCCCGAACGCCACGTTCTGCTCCACGGTGAGGTGGGCGAACAGCAGCGGTCGCTGGAAGACCAGGCCCACCGGCCGGCGCTCGGCCGGCACGCCGAGCACGGACACCCCGTCGACGCGGACGTCGCCGGCGTCCGGCGCGAGCAGCCCGGCGACGGTCCGCAGCAGGGTCGACTTGCCGCACCCCGACGGGCCGAGCAGCGCCGTCAGCGTGCCTCCCGGCACGACGAGGTCGACGCCGTCCACGACCGGCCGGCCCGGCGTGTACGCCACCCGCAGCCCGTCGACCTCCAGCTTCGAACCCACTCCGACCGTCCGTCAGACCCGGCCCAGGCCCAGCGCCGTCGGGTCGCTCAGGGCCCGGGCGGTCAGGGCGACCAGCACCAGCGGCGGCAGCGCGAGCACGAGCCCGAGCGCGGCGGCCGCCGGCAGGTCGGCGCTGCCGACCGCGGCGAACAGCAGCAGCGGCAGCGTGCGGACCGTGCCGCCGCCGACGAGCAGGGTGAGCACGTACTCGCTCCACGAGATCAGGAACGCGAACAGCGCGGACACGGCCAGAGCGGGCCCGACGGCGGGCAGCACGACGTCGACGAGGCGGCGCAGCGCCCCGGCGCCGAGCACCCGGGCCTGGTCCTCCAGGTCGGGGTCCAACCCGGCGAACGCGCCCCCCATCAGCAGGGCGGCGTAGGGCACGGTCGGGATCAGCTGCACGAGCACGACACCGGCGACGGTGTCGGCCAGGCCGTACCGGACGAAGTACACCTGGACGCCCAGGGCCACCGCGAGCGTGGGGACGACGGCCGGGGCGAGGAGCAGCAGGCGCACCGCCTGGCGGCCGCGGAAGGGGGTGCCGAGCGCCCGTCCGGCGGCCAGGCCGAGCGCGGCCGCGAGCACCGCGACGGTGAGCGCGACCGCGGCGGCCGTGCCCAGGGCGGCGAGCCCGTCGGGGGCCAGCACGCGGCCGAGGCCGCGGGCCGAGGGCTCGGGCAGCAGCGCGGGCCAGGGGAACCGGCCGGCCCCGGCCCACAGCAGCAGGGGCGCGAACGGCAGGAGCAGCCCGAAGGCGAGCAGCCCCGGCCCGGCCGCGGCGCGCAGGGTCGTCACCGCGCCCTCACCGCCTGCTCCTGGCCGACCGGTCGGCCAGCGCGAGGTACGCCGCCGCGCACAGCCCAACCAGCGCCGCGAGGACGACGCACACGGCCATCGCGACGGGCCGCGCGTCCAGGTCGGGGTCGCGGAAGCGCTGGTAGGCCACCACCGACAGCGTCGTCGGGAACGGGCGCCCGAGCAGGAACGGCACCTCGTAGGACCCGACGGTGAACGCGAACACCAGCACCCCGGCCGCCGCCACCGACGGGGCGAGCGCGGGTAGCACGACGTGGCGCAGCCGCTGCGACGCCGTCGCGCCCAGCACGCGGGCGGCGTCCTCCCGCTCGGCGACGCCGCCGGTCAGCGCGGCCAGGGCGACGACCCCGACGAACGGCGCCTCCTTCCACACGTACGACGCCACGACGCCCCAGCCGAACGCGTCCTGGGTCAGCTCCGGGAACGCGGCGGGCGCGTCGACCAGCCCGGCCCCGGCGGCCAGCCGGGACAGGACGCCGGTCTGCGAGAGCAGCAGCAGCATCGCCAGCGCCGCGACGACGTGCGGCACCGGCAGCGTCACCTGCAGCAGGCCTGCGAACCACCGCCGGGTGCGGCCGAGGCGCCGCACGACCAGCGCCGCGGCGACCCCGACCGCCACGGCCAGCCCGGTCGAGAGCAGCGCCACGCGCAGCGTCGTGCCGACCGCGGCCCGCACCGCCGGATCGGCGAGCAGCTCCCGGTAGGCGTCGAGGCCGAGCGGGCGCGGCGGCAGGAACGGCCGGCGACCGAGGCTCTGGGCCACCGCCTCCGCGAGCCCGCCACCGAACAGCACCACGACGACGGCCAGCGCCGGGGCCAACAGCACCGCGCGGCGCCCGGCCGAGCGGGGTGCGGCCGACCGGGGCGGGCCCGCGGACCTCACCGCTGCAGCACGCGGGCGGTCCACCCGTCGTCGACGGCCGTGACGTAGGCGGGATCGAGCTCGGGCTGCGCGCGGGCCGTGAGCTGGTCCAGCGTCAGCACCGACGGGTTCACCGGCACCGCCGCGAACTCCCGCGCCACGTCCTCGGGCAGCCGGTCCAGCGCGACAGCGGGGTACACCCCGCCGTCGGCGTAGAAGCGCAGCTGGCTGCGCGGGTCCTGCAGCAGGTTCGCCAGCACCATCGCGCCGGCCTTGTGGGGGGAGTTCACCGGGATGGCGACGTTCGCGACGTTGCCGATGTTGCCGACGTCGGGCACCGCCTCGCGGGTGCTCGCCGGGTAGACGCCGTCGGTCACCTTCGCCGCGACGGTGCCGGGACCGTAGGTGAAGTAGGCGGCGATCTCGCCGGTGGCGTAGAGCTGCTCGACGGCGTCCTGGCTGGGGGGATAGGTCGCCCCGGCCCGCCACAGCGCCGGCTCGAGGGCCTGGAGCCGGGCGAACAGCCGATCGGCCAGCGGCGCGAACCGGGCCTGGTCGAACGCCCCCGCCAGCGGCGCGGGCCCGCCCGCGGTGTCGTACAGGAACGTGCGCACCGCCATCGAGCCGGTGAAGTCCGGCGGGGCCGGGTAGGCGAACTGCCCCGGGTTGGCACGCGCCCACGCCTCCAGGGCGCCGAGCGAGGCCACGTCGGCCGGGCCCATCCGCGCGCTGTCGTAGACCAGGGCGGAGTTCGACCGCGTCCAGGCCGCCTCGCACCCGTCGACCGGGACGCCGAAGTCGCGGGCGACGGCCGGGTCGGCGGCGTCGACGTAGCGGGCGTTCGGCAGCTGCGCCGGGTAGCCGCAGAACCACAGCCCCGCCTGCTTGCCCGTCGCGAAGTTCTCCCCGTTGATCCAGATCGCGTCGACGGTGCCGTCGGCGGTGCGGCCGGCCTGCTGCTCGCCGAGCACCTTGTTCACCGCGTCCGCGGTGTCGGCCACGGGCACCCGCTGCAGCGTGACCCCGAGCGCCGCCAGCTCGGTGGCCACGTAGCCGTCGATGTAGCGGTTGTACGCCTCGTCGCCGCCGTAGGCGTACCACCGGACGGTCTGGCCGCGGGCCTGCGCCAGCACGGCGTCCCAGTTCGCCGCGTCGGGCACCGCCGGGGGAGCAGCCGGCGGGGCCGGCGCGCCGCAGGCGGCCAGCAGGGCGAGCAGCGCGGCGCACAGGAGCGCGGCGGGTCGGCGCACGGGCGGGCCTCCTGGCTCGGGGTCCGGCACCGTCGGGCCGGTCACTGCTTCCTTCGGAATGATGCGGGGGGCCGGATCGGTCCGCAGGTCGGGAGGACGCCGATGTTCGACGCGCGGCTGCGCCCGCTGCTCGACGGTCCGCTGTCCCGGACGGCCGCGGTGCTCGACCGCCCCGCCGTCACCCCGGACCGGCTCACCCTGCTCGGGCTGGTCCTCGGGCTGGCCTGCGCGGTCGCGTCCGCACTGGCCTGGTGGCCGGCGGCGGCGGTGCTGTGGCTGCTGTCCCGGGCCGCCGACGGGCTCGACGGCCCGCTCGCCCGCCGCCGCGGCCCGCACGACGCGGGGGCCGGCGGGTTCCTGGACATCACCTGCGACTTCGTCGTCTACGGCGCCACCGTCGTCGGGGTGGCGCTGGGCGCGGGCGGGCCGCTGTGGCCGTTCCTGCTGGTGCTGCTGGCCTACTACGTCAACGGCACCGCGTTCCTCGCCTTCTCCTCGATCGCCGAGCGCGCCGGGCGGCGGATCGACGACGGTCGGTCACTGTCGTTCCTGGGCGGGCTGGCGGAGGGCGCGGAGACGATCCTGGTGCACACCCTGTGGCTGGTGCTGCCGTTCTGGGCGTCGCGGATCGCGCTGGTCTGGGCGGCGCTCGTCGCCGTGAGCGCGGCCCAGCGGGTGGTGGCGGGCTACCGCGCCCTCCGCTGACCGACGGCCCGCAGCACCCGCGTCACCAGCCGGGCGGGCCGGGCGCCCAGCCGGGCCCGCACGTCGGCGATCGCGGCGTCCCAGGGCCCGTTCGCGTAGGTCGGGTAGGGGTGGACGGTGCCGGCCAGGTCCCGGGCCCGCAGCCCGTTGCGCACGGCCAGAGTGAGCTCGCCCAGGGTCTCCCCGGCGCGCGGGCCGACGACCGTCGCCCCCCGCACCCGGCCCCGCCGGTCGAGCACGAGGCGGGTGAAGCCGTCGGTGCGGCCGTCCGCGACCGCGCGGTCGACCGCGGTGAGGGGGACGGTGCGCACGTGGTGGCCCTCCCGGGCGCCCACGGCCGCGACCTCGGGGGCGGTGTAGGTCACCCGGGGCACGACCGCCGGGTCCTCCGCCCGACGACGCAACCCCAGTACGGCGTTGGTGGCGGCGGTCGAGCCGTGCACGCCCGCGAGGTGGGTGAACGCGGGGTGCCCCGTCACGTCGCCCGCGGCCCAGATCCGCGGGTTCGCCGTGCGCAGCGTCCCGTCGACGCGGACGAACCCGCGCTCGTCGACCGCGACGCCGGCCGCGTCCAGCCCGAGCCCGCGGGTGTCGGGCACCCGGCCGAGCGCGACGAGCAGCGCGTCCGCGTCGACCCGGCGGCCGTCGGCGAGGTCCACCCCGGCGGCGTCCGCGGCGGCGACGGCCACGCCGAGGTGCAGCACCACGCCGTCGCGCCGCAGGGCGTCGGCGACCAGGGCGGAGGCGTCCGGGTCCTCGTTCGGCAGGAGCCGCGGCGCGGCCTCGACGAGGGTGACCGCGCTGCCCAGCCGGGCGAACGCCTGGCCGAGCTCGCAGCCGATGCTGCCGCCGCCCAGCACCGCGAGCCGGCGCGGGAAGGCGTCGAGGTCCCAGACGGTGTCGCTCGTCAGCGGCGCGACCTCGCGCAGCCCGGGGACCGGCGGCACCAGCGGGTCCGACCCCGTCGCGATCAGCGCCGCCCCGAACGCGACCTCCTCGCCGTCGACGTCCGCGACGGCGGGGCCGGTGAAGCGCGCGGTGGCGTGCCGCACCGCGACCCCCGCGGCCCGCAGCGCCGCGGGCGAGTCCACGGGCGCGATGGTCGCGATCGCCCCCTTCACGTGCGCCATGACCGCCGCGGCGTCGACCTCGACACCCGCGACGCGCACCCCGAACCGGCCCGCGGCGCGGGCGTCCGCCGCCGCGGCGGCCGCGGCGAGCAGCGCCTTGCTGGGCACGCACCCGGTGTTGAGGCAGTCGCCGCCCGTCCGCTCCCGCTCGACGAGCAGCACGGACGCCCCGAACGACGCGGCGGTGCGCGCGCCGACGAGCCCGGCCGTCCCGCCGCCCACGACGAGCAGGTCCACCCTCACGCGCGCCGCCGCACCGACGGCATCGGCAGCAGGACCCGCAGCGCGGCGTTCTCCGCCGGGTCCAGCACCCCGTGCTGGACGCACGCGGGCACGAGCGTGTCCGGCGCCCCGTCCACGCCCGGGTGCCCCATCGCGTAGTGGCAGGCCGCGAGCCGCTCCTGGGTCTCCCGCAGCCGGGGGTCGTCGCTGGTGACGCCGCGCTGCATCAGCTCCCACGCCGGCGCGACGTCCGCGGCGTCCATGAACTGGTGCATGACGAACGTGACGGGTCGGACCCCGTGGCGCAGCAGCCGCAGCGGCCCGGCGCGGCGCACCGCCCGCGCGAGCCACGCGGCCGCGATCCCGACCAGCCGCGGGTGGCGGGCGGCCAGGCGCAGCAGCTTCCCGGCGAGCAGCACGGGCGGGGTGCTGCCGAAGCCGACGCCGGACAGGTACCGGAAGAAGGCGTCGCGGGTGGCGAGGTCGCGGGGGTCGTCGCCGTCGAGGAACGGGTGCCAGCGGTCGCCGCAGTAGAAGCCGTAGGCGGTGCGGTTGCAGCGCACGTCGCCGTTCTCGAACACGCGGTGGTCGAGGCGGGTGCCGGCGCCGCGCTCGATCTGCGCCCACACCGCGTCCGGGCTGACGTCCGCGCCCCGGTACTCCTCGCGCCACCGGCGGTCGTCGCCGACGTAGGCGGCGGGCTGGAACGACAGCATGCCGAAGCCCATCGCCCCCACGGTGCGCACGACCTCGGCCACCTCGCCCACGTTCGCCGGGGTGACGGTCATGTTGTGGGCGAGGAACGAGCGCACGCCGTGCTCGCGGCGCAGCCGCCGGAACGACTCCACGAACCGCCGCCGGTAGGGGTGCAGCGACGCCTCGTCCGGCGGGCGCGGGATGCCGCGCCTGCCGAACATCATCTTGTCGAAGTGCGCGGCGAACGACACCCGGTCCAGCCGGCGGCGCCCGTCCGGGCCGACCACGAGCCGCTCCAGGTACTCGTGGTCGACGTCGCCGTGCGTCATGCTCATCGGCTCGCGCCCGTGCGCGCGCATGGTCAGCAGCGTGGCCGCGTGGTCGTCGGGGGGCAGCAGCGTCACCTCCCCGCCGATCAGCTGGGCGTGCGCCCGCGGCCCGCGCAGCCGCTCCAGCGCGGCCATCTGGGCCTCCACCTGCACGCGGGTGTGGGCGCCGTCGACGCGGACGCGGTTCGCGTCGCGGGAGTGGTAGCAGGGCGTGCACTTGAGGTCGCACGCCGGGAAGACGCCGTGGGTGCCCTCGCAGCCGGGCGCGAACCGCCCGAGCACCTGCCCGGGCGTGCGCGCCGACTCGGGCAGCTCCGCCCAGCGCCGGGCGAGGGCCGCGGTGAACGCGGCGTCGTGCGGCCGGGTTCGCCGCTCGACGTCGCGCAGGCGCTGGACCAGGCGGGACCGCAGGCTCGGCATGTTTCCCATCATGACCCGCCCGCCGCCGATCGGCGCCGCTCAGCCGCGGCGGCGGCGCTGCGCGAGCAGCGCCCGGGCGGCGGCCCGGCCGGGGGCGCCGGCGATGCCGCCCACCGGGGCCGTGCCCGCCCCGGAGACGACGAGCCCGCGCACGGGGGTCCCGTGGCGCCCGAGCGCACGGGTGGGTCGCAGCGGGCCCAGCTGGTCGAGCGTGACGTCGAGGTGCATGGGGTGCGCGCCGGGCCAGGCGAGTTCGGCGGCCATCCGCTCGGGGGTGCGCACGACCCGCCCGACGACGCTGTCGCGGAACCCCGGGGCGCGCGCCGCGAGCACGTCGACCATCCGGTCGGCGAACGCCTCGGCCTGCTCGGCCCAGCCCCCGCGCAGCCGGAACGGCGCCGTCGGGCAGGCGAGGTAGACGGTGTGGTGGCCCGGCGGGGCGAGCCCGTCGTCGAGCGCGGAGGGCGTGAACGCGTAGGCGGGCACGGGGTCGTCGGGCAGGCGGCCGGCCTCGGCCTGGGCGAACCCGTCGGCCAGCGCCGGGACGGCGTCCACGAACGACTGCAGGCCGGCGTGGTCGCCCGGCCGGGCCCCGGGGTAGGCGGGCAGCGCCGTGGTGGCGAGCAGCACGAGCATCTGCACGGCGTTGCCGCGGTGCGCCCCGCGCAGCGCGTCCGCGGCGGGCCCGTCCAGCGGCGGGTCGAGCAGGTCCAGCAGCGCGGTGGCGGGATCGATCGCGGTGAGTACCGCGTCGGCCGCCAGCCGCTCCCCCGACTCCAGCACCACCCCGTCCACCGCGTTGCCCGCGCGGGTGATGCGCGCGACGCGCGCCGCGGTGCGCCACTCCCCGCCCGCGGCGGCGAGGCAGCCGGCCAGCGCGTCGACCAGGCCCTGCGCGCCGCCGACCGCGTGCCACTGCCCCACCTGGTGGTAGAACGCCTGCCACAGCGCGAAGGTCGCGCTGCCCGGCGCCGTCGGCGAGGCCGAGGCGTGCGCGGCGAAGGCCGCGACGGGGGCGCGCACCCGCTCGCTGCCCAACCGCTCGGCCAGCACCCGCCCGTACGGCGAGAGCAGCAGCCGGGCGAGGCCGACCGGGCCGCCGTTGCGGGCCACCGCCCGCGCGGCCGCCGCCGCCCCCGCGGGGAGGCCCCGCAGCAGCCGGGTCCGGCCGGCGCCCGACTCCAGCCCGACCCGCATCGCGGTGACCACCGGCGTCGCGTCGTGCATCCACGCCCGGTAGCGCCGCGCCTCCTCCGGGTCGACCTCCGCGATCGACGCCACCGTCGCCTCGACGTCGCGGTGGAAGCGCACGATCGTGCCGTCGCCGAAGACCGCCACGGAGAACGGGTCCATCTCCCGGTAGACGAGCCCGTGCCCGCGCAGCCCGAGCTCGTCGACGATCCCCGTGGCGTTGATGATGTTGTGCGCCGCCGAGTGCGTGTTGAACCGGTACCCCGGCAGCAGCTCGTCGGTGCGCGACCCCCCGCCCAACCGGTCGGCCTGCTCGAGCACCAGCACCTCGGCGCCCGCGCGGGCGAGGTAGCAGGCCGCCACGAGCCCGTTGTGGCCGCCGCCGACCACGAGCACCCGCACCCCGACCTCCGCACGACCCCGGTGGCGCCGCCGCGCCCCTCGCGCGGACGCTACCGGGCCGCTCGCCGGCCCGCGCCGTGCAGGAGCCGGGTCCCGGGGCGGGGGCGGTCACCGACGTCCTGGTGGTCGACGGGCCCGCGGACAGGGTGATCGTCCTCATCCGCCGCCCGCGATCGACACGGCGCGGCCGGCCGATCTGCCCGCTCCACGGGCTTCTTCCGCAGTACCGTCACTCGTGTGATCACGGAAGGACGGGTGGAGGTCGCCGCGTCGGCAGCCGCGGTGTGGTCGGTGTTCGCCGACGTGGAGCGCTGGTCGGAGTGGACCGGGTCGGTCGACCGGCTCGTCGCCCTCGACGGACCGGGCCTGGAGGTCGGCAGGCGGTTCGCGATCAGCCAGCCCCGGTTCCCACGGCTGGTCTGGGAGGTGACGGAGGTCGATC
>DASVUG010000218.1:0-6326 GCA_036387155.1 Pseudonocardia sp.
GACCACGAAGGCCTATGTCGCCCGCCGCACCGCCGAGGGCAAGACGAGCCGCGAGATCCGTCGCTGTCTCAAGCGCTACATCGCCCGGGAGCTCTACCGCGCCCTCGCCACAACGATGCCAACACCGGTCACTACCCCGACCCTGACGGCTTGACAGACATAGAAGCGTCGGGGGAGAGGGGCGGCGATCTCCTCCCGGCGCGCCACGAGGGCAGCCAGACCGGTCGGTGGTTCGCAAGGCGGGAGGACGTGCCTCGTCGATGCGCTCCTGGCGGGCCGGACCGGTGATCATGGCCAGCCCGGTGCTGTCCGCTCGGCACCAGGAATCCCAGGTGGCTGTGCCGAACACGAGCCGACGTTTCCGGCATCGGCGCCGCCGAGCACCGCGTCGATCTGCCGGCGCGCGACCTCCTCCTCAGCAGTCGAACACCGACCAGCAGATGTCGTTGCGGAGCCTCTGATCGTCCAGCACCAGCTCGCGGATCGCCTCGGGTAGCTGGTCGCGCTGCCACCGGCACTCCGCACGCCCCGCGGCCTCGCTCCGGTCCGCCGGCACCGCGGCACGTGCAGCCTTGATCGCGTAAGCGGCCGCGCCGAGCTCGTGCGCGGCGACGTGGGCGACGGCCCCGGCCTGGCCGGCCGCGTACGCGGCGTGCCGCGCTGCCCCACGCAGGTCCCTGGCCGCCCCCATCGCATGGCCGCCCGCCGCGCGGGCCTGCATCATCGTGACCTCGCCACGCACCCACGCGCGGGCGTGCTCGATCGCCCGGCGCGGCCGCGGGTCCGCGGGTCGGACCGACTCGAACAGGCCGAGGACGTGCTCCGCACACGAGGCGGCCCACAGCGCGAGGAGTCGGTGGTCCGCGTCGGTGAGGGTCCCCCCACGGCGGATCGTCACGAACCGGAGGTCCCGGACGGGCGGGAGGATCACGACCCGCGCTCCCTCCTGCGCGCACCGGGCGCGACGCGGTTGCCGTGTGTCCGGGCGACCGGCCCGCCGGCGCAACGGATCCGGAGCGCGGCGGCGAGGAGGACGCCGGGGGCACGACCTGGAGCCATCATCCCGTGCTCACCCGGCTCCATCATCACCCGAGCCGCTCGAACGGCTCCGCGTAGCGGAACGTCCCGCGGGGCGGTGGTCCGGACAGCAGCCGCAGCTGGAACGCCGCGCCCCACGCGGGGTCGGGAGCTACGACGCCCTGGTCGGCCGCGGCCCCGAACCCGAACCGTCCGTAGAACGCCGGGTCGCCCAGCACCGCGACCACGGGCTCGTCCCGGGCCTCCGCGGCGCCCAGCAGGGCGTGCACCAGCGCCGTCCCGACGCCCCGCCGCTGCCACGCCGGGTCGACCCCGAGCGGGCCCAGGCCGAGCGCCGGTGCTCCCGCGGGCTGCACGGTCGCGCGGGTCGCCACCGCGTGCCCGACCACCGCCTCGTCCACCACCGCCACCAGCGACAGCTCCGGCAGCCACCACGGGCCGGCGCGCAGCCGGTCGACGAGGACCGCTTCGGCGACGTCGCCCGTGCTGCCGGGCCGCGCGAACGCCCGCCGGTGCACGGCCCGGACGGCGCGGTGGTCCTCCGGCCGTTCGCGACGGATCCGCATGCACCGATCCTCCCCGTCCGTCGCCACGCGCGACCGGTCCGCAGGGGCCACGACCGGCCGGCGAGGCGCTACGGTGCCACCAGTCCACCACGGCCCGCGCCCGGAAGGGCGTGCTCAGGGGAGACCGCGCATGTCCGACCGCCCCACCCCGGCCGACGCCCGGGACGACCACGCCGCCGACCGGGACGACGCCGCCGACGGGCGCGACGACACCGCGCACGGCCGCGACAGCGCGGCCGACCGGAGGGACACCGACGCCGGCGAGCGCGACGAGCGGTCCTGGCAGCACTCCGACGACCTCGTCGACCGCTTCCGGCGGGCCTCGCAGCAGATCCTCGACCGCCTCACCCGCCTCGAGGAGGTCACCGTCGACCCCGACGACTGGCCCGACCTCACCCCGGACGCGCTCGCCCGCCTCGAGGCCCGCACCGCCGAGCAGCGCCGCCTCGTCCGGCGCGACCGCGAGGCCGTCGCCGCCCTGCTGGACCAGCTCCGCGACGACCTGCGCCACGCCCTGACGGACCGCCGCGCCGCGGCCGGCGACCGTCGCGACTCGGCGAGCGACCGGCGGCACTCCGCCGGTGACCGCCGCGACTCCGGGCAGGACCGCAGCGACGCGGCCCGCGATCGCTCCCAGGCCGCCATCGAGCGCGCGCAGGCCGATCCCGGCGACCTCCCCGGGGACGGCGGACGCCGCCCGCCCGGCCCCGGGGCGGACCACCACCCGCCCCCGGCGCGACCGCCCGCCCTCCCGGACCGCGCGCTGACGACGCAGCAGCGGATCGCCGACAGCCGCGACCGCATCGACCGCGCGCGCCGGAGCTGACGCACCGCATCTCGTCCGGCGCCCGCGCCGCCGCTGCCCGACCCCCGCCGCCACCCCGACCGGCCGGTTCGCCGCACGGCCGCTCGCTCCGGCCGGCGCCGCCGGCTGCCACGATGGTCCGGTGACCTCGCGGCCCGTCGACCCGCCTGCCCGGCGGCCGTGGTCGGCGTGGCGGACGGTCGTGGCCTTCGGGTTCGTCAGCCTGGCCGCGGACATGGTCTACGAGGGCATGCGGTCGGTGGCCGGGCCGTTCCTGGGCTCGCTCGGGGCGTCCGCGCCGACCGTCGGCCTGGTGACGGGGGCCGGCGAGGCGGCGGCGCTCGTCCTGCGGCTGGTGAGCGGCCCCTGGGCCGACCGCAGCCGGCGGCACTGGCGGCTGACCGTGGTCGGGTACGCCATGACGGCCGTGTGCGTCCCGCTGCTGGCGGTCGCGCCCTTCCTCGGCGCCGCCGGCGTGGCGGTGGCCGCGACGCTGATCCTGCTGGAGCGGGTCGGCAAGGCGGTGCGCAGCCCCGCCAAGTCGGCGCTGCTGGCGCGGATGGCCACCACCACCGGCCGGGGCCGCGGCTTCGCGGTCCACAAGGCGCTGGACCAGGTCGGGGCGTTCGCCGGCCCGCTGCTGCTGGCGGGGGCCACCGCCGTGACCGGGGCGCTCTGGCCGGGGCTGGCCCTGCTGGCGGTGCCCGGCGCGCTGTCGCTGCTGCTGCTGGCCCAGCTGCGCCGCCGGGTTCCCTCCGTCGCCGCGCCGGACCCCGAGGACGCCGACGCCGCAGCCGCGTCGCCGGGAGCCCGCGGCCTCCCGGCGGCCCTGCTCGGGGCGGACCTGCCCCGCGCGTTCCACCTGTTCTCCCTCGCGGTGGCGTGCACGACCGCCGGCCTGATGACCTTCGGGGTCATCTCGTTCCACTTCGTCGCGGCCGGCCTGGTCCCGCTCGCGGCGGCCCCCCTGGTGTACGCGGGGGCGATGGCCGCCGAGGCCGTCGCGGCCCTGGCCACCGGCGTCCTGTTCGACCGGTACGGCGGCCGGGTGCTCCTGGCCGTCCCGCTGGTCGTGGCCGCCGTCCCGCCGCTGGTCTTCGCGCCGGCGCTGGGGCCGGTGCTCGTCGGGGTGGCGCTGTGGGGGGCGGCCACCGGTGTCCAGGACTCGACGGTCAAGGCCTACGTCGCCGACCTGGTGCCGTCGCACCGGCGGTCGACGGCCTACGGGGTGTTCGCCGCCGTGCAGGGCGTCGGGGCGCTGGCCGGCGGGGTGCTGGCGGGGGCGCTGGCGACCGACCACGTCGGCCTGCTGACCGGGTGCGTGGTCGCCCTCCAGGCGGTGTCGCTGCTGCTCCTGCTGCGGTCGCCCGGGCGGACCGCTCGGCCGGCGGGCCGCTGAGGCGGACGGCGTCGGGCCCGCCGGTGGGTACTGTCGCCCGGTGCGGGACACGCCCTACCTGGCCGTCGACGTCGACCGGCTCGACCGCAACCTCGCGTCGATGGCCGCCGCCGCCCGCGGGCGCGGGCTGGCCCTGCGGCCGCACGCCAAGACCCACAAGTGCGCGGAGATCGCGCGGCGGCAGGTGGCGCTGTCCGGCGGCGGGCTGACGGTGGCGACGGTCGCCGAGGCCGAGGTGTTCGCCGCGGCCGGGTTCGCCGACCTGTTCCTGGCCTACCCGGTCGTCGCGGTGGGGCCCCGGGCCGGACGGCTGCGCGCCCTGGCCGACCGCGTCGCGCTGCGGGTGGGCGTCGACTCCGCCGAGGGCGCCGCGCTGCTGGCGGCGGCCGTCCCGGGCCTGCCGGTGCTCGTCGAGGTCGACAGCGGGCACGGCCGCACCGGCGTCGCCCCCGGGGCGGCGGGCGGGGTCGCGGCCGCCGCGGCGGCGGCGGGGCTGTCCGTGCTGGGCGTCTTCACCTTCCCCGGGCACGGCTACGGGCCGGGCGCGCCCGCCCGCGCGGCCGTCGACGAGGCCGCCGCGCTCGGCGCCGCGGCCGTCGCGCTGCGGGCGGTGGGGATCGACCCGCGCGTCGTCAGCGGCGGGTCCACCCCGACGGCCTCCGCGAGCCTGTCCGGGCCGGGTCCCTCCGGGTCGACCCCGCTCACCGAGCTGCGGCCCGGCGTCTACGCCTTCCACGACGCGCAGCAGGTCGAGCTGGGCACCGCCACGTTCGCCGACGTCGCCCTGACGGCCGTCGCGACGGTCGTGAGCCGCGGGCCCGCGCGCGCCGTGCTCGACGCCGGGGGCAAGGTGCTCGGCGCCGACCGGCCGGGCTGGGCCACGGGGTTCGGCCGCCTGCCCGCCTGCCCCGGCGCGCGGGTCGTGGCGCTGTCCGAGCACCACGCCACCGTGGCCTTCCCCGACGACGCCCCGGTCCCGGCGGTGGGGGAGCGGGTGCGCGTGGCGCCGAACCACGTGTGCGCCGCGGTCAACCTCGCCGACGCGCTGGTCGTGGAGTCCGGCGGCGCCGAGGTCGACCGCTGGGCCGTGGCCGCGCGCGGCGCCAACACGTGATGCGGACGCCGCCCCGGGGCGGGACCGGGCGCCGCGTCAGGCGGGGTGGATCGCGAAGACCGCCACCCGGTCCGCGACGGCCGCGAACTGCTCGGGATCCGGGCCGGTCACCAGCCCGAGCCGGACGTAGAAGGACACCCCGCCCGGGGCCGCCGTCGGGAAGGCGCGCATGACGTCGCGCTTCAGCGCGAGGTCGTGCACCTCGGGCAGGGACACCGCGCGCACGCTCCGGCCGCGCCGCAGCTCCCCGCGGCCGGCGGCGCGGATGTTGCGGGCCCAGTCCGCGTCCGGCAGCGCGGCGGCGACGTACCACCGCCCGTCCACCGCGAACGGCGTCACGGGCGTCTCGCGCGGCGTTCCCGTGGTGCGGCCGGGCACGACCAGCACCTGCACCGGGCCGACGCTCAGCCCGAGCCGCTGGGCCACGGTCATGACCTTGTTGAGCAGGGGCAGCCAGCGCGGCAGGGACCCGGTGACCTTCGGCACGGCGCCTCTTTTCAATCGGCGAAGAATTACGGTCACGCTAGCACGCGACGGACCGCCGGCGGTGGTGGTGGAGCCTCGCCGACCCTGGGTAAAGTTCGATTTACCCGCCGGGAACGATGCGGGCCGTTCTCGCGTTGACCAGCACGGAAGCATTCGCTCCGAGGAGGACCTTAAGGTGCGCACCAGCAGCAACCCGGCGTTCCGCAACCTGCCCGCCGGGCCGGCCGGCGGGTACGCCGGCTTCGACCGTCAGGCCGGGATGATGGGCGGGACGTCCGCCTACGCCGACCGCGCGGACGTCGGGTACGGGCGTGCCGCCGCGGCCGGGCGTCCGATCACCGTCGACGACATCGTCACCAAGACCGCGATCACCGCGGGCGCCGCCATCGTCGCGGGCGCCCTGACGGCCTGGGCCGGGCTGTACATCCTGGCCCTGCCGGCGTTCCTGGTCGGGCTCGTCGTCTCGCTCATCATCATCTTCAAGCAGAGCAGCAACCCGGCTCTGGTCATGACCTACTCGATCGCGGAGGGCATCGCCCTCGGCGGCATCGCGGGCCTGCTGAACAACGCCTACCCGGGCGTCGCCTTCCAGGCGCTCGTCGGCACCGTCGGCGTCTTCGTCGGCATGCTGGTCGTCTACAAGACCGGCGCCGTCAAGGTCACCCCGCGGTTCACCAAGTGGCTGACGGGCGCCCTGATCGGCGTCGTCGTGCTGATGCTGGCCAACCTCGTCACCGGGTTCTTCGTCGGCGGCGGGCTGGGCCTGCGCGAGGCCACCCCGCTGGGCATCCTGTTCAGCGTCGTCGTGATCGGCGTGGCGGCGTTCAGCCTGCTGATGGACTTCGACATGGCCGACCGGGCCGTGCGCGAGGGCGTGCCGGCGCGGTTCGCCTGGTACATCGCCTTCGGCCTGATGAC
>DASVUG010000219.1:0-5620 GCA_036387155.1 Pseudonocardia sp.
CGAGGACGTCGAACCCGGCGCGGCGACCGGCCGCCGGGCCGCTCCCGAGGACGCCGGACCCGGTCCCGGGACCGACCGCCGCGCCGGGCACGCCGACGACGACCCCGACACGCCGACCGGCCGGCGCCGTGCCCCCGAGCCGGCGGACGAGGGGTCCGAGCGTCGCGGCGGCCTCCTGCGCGCGGACCGGATCGACGAGACGCTGACCCGGCTCACCGCGGCGCACGCCGGGCTCCTGCTCGACGAGCCGCCCCGCCGTACCCGCGACGGCGACGACGACGAGACGGGCGGCCCCGACGCCGCCGAGCGCCACGACGACGACGCGCCCGCGGCGCCGCCGGCCCCGCTCGCCGTGCGGATCGGGAAGGGCGTGGCGGTCGCCGTCGCGCTGCTGCTCGTGGTGGTGTCGGGAGTGGGCTGGGTCGGGCGCACGCGCCTGGACGGGGCGCTGCGCACGGTCGCCGCCGTCGACGTTCCACCCGACGGCGTGCTCGACGCCCCCGCCCAGACCGGCGCCCGCAACGTCCTGCTCGTCGCCACCGACAGCGGCGACTCGGGCGCGGCGACCACCCGCGCGAACACCGTCGTCGTGGTGCACACCGACACCCGCACCGGGCGGGCCGTCGCGGTGACCCTGCCGCCCGACCTGGAGATCACCCGCCCGCCCTGCGAGCGGTGGGACGCCACCGCCGCCGCCTACTCCGGCCAGACCGTGCCGGCCGAACCGCGCACCACGCTGGACAGCGCCTACGCCACCGGCGGGCCGCGGTGCGCGGTCCGGGCCGTCCAGCAGGTCACCGGGCTCGCGGTCACCGGCTTCGCGGCGGTGGACCTGGCGGCGACGTCCGCGCTGGTCGAGGCGGTCGGCGGGGTCTCGGTGTGCGTGGAGCGGCCCGTCCTGGACGCCGTGGTCGGACCCGTGCTCCCGGCCGCCGGGACGTCGTCGCTGGCCGGCCCGCGGGCCGCGGAACTCGTCCGCGCCACCGACGTGCGCGACGACCCGAGCCCGGCCACGGACCTGGTCCGACGCCAGCAGCGGGTGCTCGCCGCCGCACTGGACCGGGCGTTGTCCCCCGCGCGGCTGCTGCACCCGGGGCGGGTCGGCCGGGTCCTGCCCGCGCTGGGCACGGCGGTGGTCTCGACGGGCACCGGCGTCGACGAGCTGCGCCTGCTCGCGGGCCGGCTCGCCGCCGCCGACGCCGCGCTGCGGGTCGCGCCGGTCGAGCCGGCGGCGAACAGCCGGGGCAACCGCGTGCTGCGCGACGCCGACGCGACGGCGCTGTTCGCCGCGCTGCGGCGCGACGCCCCGCTGCCCCCGCCCGACACGGCCGCCGCCACGACCGCTCCGGCACCCGCGGACGTCACCACCGACGTCCTCAACGCCTCGGGCCGCGTCGGGCTGGCCGCCCAGGTCGCCGGGACGCTCGGCGAGCTCGGCTTCCGCACGGCCGAGGTGACGAACGCGCCGCAGCCCGCGCTGGACACGGTGATCCGGTTCTCGCCGGACCGGGCCGAGCAGGCGCAGCTGCTCGCGGCGGCCGTCCCGTCGGCGACGACGGTGCCCGACCCCGGCACCTCCGGGGTGCTGCGGCTCGTGCTGGGCCGCTCCTTCGACGGCACGCTGCGCGCCCCGGCGGCGCCCGACCCGGCCGACGACCCGGCCGCGGGCGGCCCGACCGCGGCGTGCGGGTAGTCACCGCGAGCCCGTCCCGACCTCGGCGGACCGTCCCGCGGGCACGCACGGGGCCGGAAAGAAGCGCACCGTTCACCCCCGGTTCACCGTCCGCTCCCACCCCGACCGGGGGACCGCCCTACCCTGGGGCCCATGCGTGACCAGTACCAGGTGCAGCTGGCGGGGCTCGGTGACGCCCTCGCCGACATGTGCCTGGAGGTCGCGACGGCGGTGGAGCGGGCCACCCGCGCCCTGCTCGAGGCGGACCTGCAGCTGGCCGAGCAGGTCATCACCGGCGACCTGCGCATCGACGACCTGCGCCGCGACGCCGAGGCCCGGGCGTTCGGTCTGCTGGCGCTGCAGTCGCCGGTCGCGACGGACCTGCGGGTGGTGATCGCGGCGATCCACAGCGCCGGCGACATCGAGCGGATGGGCGACCTCGCCCTGCACGTCGCCCGGGCCGCCCGGCGCCGCCACCCGCACCCGGTGCTGCCCGACGAGGTCAGGGGCTACTTCGCCGAGATGGGCACCATCGCCGCCGCGCTCGCCCGCAAGGCCGCGACGGTCCTGCGGACCCGCGACGTCGACGCCGCCGCGTCGCTCGAGGCCGACGACGACGCGATGGACGACCTGCACCGGCACATCTTCAGCGTGCTGATGGCGCCGGGTTGGTCGCACGGGGTCGGCCCCGCCGTCGACATCACCCTGCTCGGCCGCTTCTACGAGCGCTACGCCGACCACGCCGTCACCGTCGCCCGGCGCGTGGTCTACGTGGTGACCGGCCGGATGCCGGGGCCGCTCGCGGTCTGACCCGGCCCGGGCGTTCACCTGCGGTTCATCGTCTCGTGGGCCGCCGACGACGCCCGGGACCTACCCTTCCTGCGTGGCACCGCCGGCTCTGCCCCAGCTGCTGGACCAGCTCTCCGACCTGCTGGCCCGGATGTGCACCGAGGCCGCGACGAGCCTGCGGGGCGCCACGACGGGGTTGCTGGAGGGGCGCCTGCGGCTGGCCGAGAAGGTCGCCGGGGACGACGGCATGATGCGGTCGTTGCGCGGCGACGTCGAGCGGGTGGCGACGGACGCGCTGCTGTTCCACGCCCCCGTCGCCGGCGACCTCCGCCGCGTCCTGGCGGCCGTCCGGTCGTCGGACGACCTGGAGCGGATGGGCGTGCTCGCCCGCCACATCGCCGAGACCGCGGTGCGGCGGGACGGCGTCGGCGCGGTGCCCGAGCCGGTGCGGCCGGCGTTCGCCGAGATGGGGCGCGTCGGGGCGGCGCTGGCGCACAAGGCGGCGGAGGTCGTGCGCACCCGCAACGTGCTGCTGGCGATCGAGCTGGACCGCGACGACGACGCCATGGACGTCCTGCACCAGCGGATGTACGAGGTCCTGATGGACCCGTCCTGGCCCCACGGCGTGGCGGTGGCGGTCGACGTGGCGCTGCTGTCCCGCTACTACGAGCGGTTCGCCGACCACGCCGTTCTGATCGCCGAGGAGACCGTCGCGGAGGTGACGGGCCAGCACAGCCACGACCTGGCCGACCTCATGGGCGTCGACCTGACGGCCCTGCTGGACGGCGCGGACCCCGCCTGAAGCTGACGGCCGCGGGCCCGGCGTGAGGCGCGACCCCCGCCGCGGCCGGGGTCGCGTCCCGGACTCAGCCGAAGCGGCCCGACACGTAGTCCTCGGTCGCCTTCTGCTTGGGCTGCGAGAAGATCGTGCGGGTCTCGTCCATCTCCACGAGGTGGCCCGGCTTGCCGGTGCCCTCGATGTTGAAGAACCCCGTGTAGTCGCTCACCCGGGCGGCCTGCTGCATGTTGTGGGTGACGATCACGATGGTGTACTCGGTCTTGAGCTCGTTGATCAGGTCCTCGATCGCGAGCGTGGAGATCGGGTCGAGCGCCGAGCACGGCTCGTCCATCAGCAGCACGTCGGGCGCGACGGCGATGGCCCGGGCGATGCAGAGGCGCTGCTGCTGGCCACCCGAGAGACCCGAGCCCGGCTTGTCGAGGCGGTCCTTGACCTCGTTCCACAGGTTCGCCCCGCGCAGCGAGCGCTCGACCAGCTCGTCCAGCGCGCTCTTCTTGACCTTCTTGTTGTTCAGCTTCATGCCGGCCACGACGTTGTCGTAGATCGACATGGTCGGGAACGGGTTCGGCCGCTGGAAGACCATGCCGACCTGGCGGCGCACCCCGACCGGGTCGACGCCGGCGCCGTACAGGTCCCGGCCGTCGAGCAGGAGCCGGCCCTCGACCCGCGCGCCGGGGATGACCTCGTGCATGCGGTTGATCGAGCGCAGGAAGGTGGACTTGCCGCAGCCCGAGGGGCCGATCAGCGCCGTTACCGTCTGCGGCCGGATGGTCATGTCGACGCCCTCGACCGCGAGGAACGACCCGTAGTAGATGTTGAGGCTCTCGGCCTCGATGCTCTTGCCCATCGCGAGCGTCCTTCCCGGCCTCAGCGGCCGGCCGTCTTGGGGGCGAACAGCCGCGCGATGAGACGCGCGGCGAGGTTGAGGACCATCACGAGGACGATCAGCACGAGCGCGGCCGTCCAGGCTCGGTCGATGAACGGCTCGCGCGGCACGCCGGGGGCGACGTAGGAGTAGTAGGCGAACACCGGCAGCGTCGCCATCCGGGAGTCGAACGGGTTCAGGTTCACCCCGGTCGTGATGCCCACCGCGATCAGCAGGGGCGCCGTCTCGCCGATCACCCGGGCGATGGCGAGGGTGACCCCGGAGGCGATGCCCGCGATCGAGGTCGGCACGACCACCTTGAGGATCGTGCGCCACTTCGGCACGCCGAGGGCGTAGGACGCCTCGCGCAGCTCGTTGGGCACGATCTTGAGCATCTCCTCGGTCGACCGGACGACGACCGGGATCATCAGCACGGACAGGGCGACCGAGCCCATGAAGCCCATCCGGACGCCCGGGCCGGCGAACAGCGCGAAGAGCGCGAAGGCGAACAGGCCCGCGACGATCGACGGGATGCCCGTCATCACGTCGACGAAGAACGTGATCCACCGGGCGAGCGCGCCGCGGCCGTACTCGACGAGGTAGACCGCCGTGAGCAGCCCGACGGGGATCGACAGGAGCGCCGCCAGCGCGGTGATCACCACCGTCCCGAGGATCGCGTGGTAGCCCCCGCCGCCCTCGCCGATCACCCCGCGCATGGAGTAGGTGAAGAACTGGGCGTCGAACCGGGCGATGCCGTTGGACAGCACGGTGAACACGACCGACACCAGCGGCGCCATCGCGATCAGGAAGGCGATGCTGACGAGGGCGGTGACCAGCCGGTCCGTGGCCTTGCGGGGACCCTCGACGACCCGCGAGGCCACGTACAGGGCCAGCGCGAAGACCACGGCGGTGGCGACGACGGCGAGCGCGATGCCCCCGCCCAGCGCGAGGACCAGGCCGCCGACCACCACTGCGCTCGCGCCCAGGACCGCCCAGGGCGTCCAGGGGGGCAGCTCGCGCACCCGGTTGCTGACCGAGGGGAGGGCCGCCTCCAGGTCCGGGGCCTCGACGACCTCGCGGGTCTCGGGCTCGATCCCTGCGGACATCAGTTCGCTCCCGAGAACTCGCGGCGGCGGTTGACGATGTAGCGGGCGAGCGCGTTGACCAGCAGCGTGATGACGAACAGCACGAGGCCGGACAGGATGAGGACGTTCACGACCACCCCGGAGGACTCGGGGAACTGCAGCGCGATGTTCGCCGCGATCGTCGACGGGTTGTTCGAGCTGATCAGGTTCAGGGTGACGACGCCGGAGACGGACAGCACGATCGCCACGGCCATCGTCTCGCCCAGCGCGCGGCCCAGCCCCAGCATCGCGCCGCTGACGATCCCGGAGCGGCCGAAGGGCAGGACCGCCATGCGGATCATCTCCCAGCGCGTCGCGCCGAGCGCGAGGGCGGCCTCCTCGTGCAGCTTCGGGGTCTGCCGGAACACCTC
>DASVUG010000220.1:0-4027 GCA_036387155.1 Pseudonocardia sp.
CAAGGGGCCGGTCGGACCCCTCGGTACATTGCGTCGCGCACGTGGACGACGAACGCCCCGACCACGTGGGGGTCGGGGCGGGGCGGGCGCTCCGGGTGGGTGCGGGGTCGGTCAGGCGCCCCGGTGGGTGGCGTCGCGGACGGTGCCGACGAAGGCCTCGACCAGGTCCTCGAGGGCGACCAGGCCGACGGTGGCGCCGGCGGGGTCGACGGCCCGGGCGAGGTGGGCGCGGGAGGCGCGGAGCGTGGCGACGGCCGCGTCGAGACGGGCGTCGGCGCGGACCGCGGGGAGCCCCCGGATCCGGTCCGCGGGCACGGGGGTGGCGCCGTCCGGTCCCGGGCCCAGCCGCACGGGCTCGTCCGGCGGCAGATCACGGCCGCCGACGTCGTCGGGTGCGCCGGTGGCCGCCGTCCACGGGTCGGCGGGGGGATCCGTGTCCGGGCCGCCGTCGGGCCCGCCGGTCGTGGGACGGGCCGGGTCGGCGTCAGGGGGCTCGTCGGGGTCGAGCAGGTCGAGGACGTCCTTGACGTGCAGGTAGCCCACCCAGCTGCCGTCGCCGGGGGAGCGGACGGGGAAGCGGGAGAACCCGGTGGCCGCCACGGCGGCGGTGACGTCGCCGACGCGGGGGCGGGCGGGCAGCGACACCAGCTCGTCGCGGGGCACCAGGACGTCGGAGACCGTCGTGCCGGTCGCGGTCAGCGTGCGGGTGAGGCGGTCGACCTCGTCGGCGTCGAGGAGGCCCTCCCGCCGGGACTCGGCGATCAGGTCGGCCAGCTCGGCGGAGGTGAACCCGGTCGCGATCTCGTCGCGCGGGCGGACGTGCATCAGCCGCAGCACGCCGCGGGCGAGCACGATGAACAGCGCGATGACCGGGCGGACCGCGGTCGCGAACAGCAGCAGCGGCGGGACGAGCACCAGCGCCACCCGCTCCGGCCCGGCGAGGGCGATGTTGCGGGGCACGGTCTCCCCGAGGACGGTGTGCGCGACCACGACCAGCAGCAGCGCCCCGGCGAACCCGATCGGCGCGGCGGCGGCGTCGGGCAACCCGAGCGCGCGCAGCGGCCCCTCCACGAGGCGGGTCACGGCCGGTTCGCCGAGCCGGCCCAGCAGCAGCGAGCACACCGTGATCGCGAGCTGGGTGGCGGCGAGCATGCGGGGCAGCTGGCCGGTGGCGCGCAGGACCGAGCGGGCGGCGCCGGCGGCCGGGCCGGAGCCGGCGGCGACGGGTTCGAGCCGGTCGCGGCGCACCGAGATCAGCGCGAACTCCGCGCCGACGAACAGGCCGTTGCCGACGAGCAGGGCGGCGGCGGCGAGCAGGGCGAGCAGGTCGGTCACCGCCGCACCGCGCTCCGCCCGGGCGGCCACCCGCGTGGTCGTCGCGCCGTCGGTCGGTCGGCGGGCCCGCTCATGCGGTGCTCACCCGGGGGTGCCCCGGGCGGCCGGGGGGCGGGCGGTGCAGGCGCAGCTCGGCGATCCGGTTGCGCTCGCGGCGGGTGACGACGAGGCGCCAGCCGTCGACGACGACCTCGTCGTCGACGTCGGGGATGCGGCCGAGGCGGGCCAGCACCAGCCCGGCGAGGGTCTCGTAGGCCCCGGGCGGGATCGCGAAGCCGACGGCCTCGCCGACCTCGTCGCCGCGCAGGAGGCCGGAGACCAGCCAGGTGTCGCGGCCGCAGGGGCGCACGCCGGCGTAGGCGCCGTCGGGCTGGTCGCCGTGCTCGTCGCGGTCGTGCTCGTCGCGGACGTCGCCGAGGATCTCCTCGAGGACGTCCTCGAGGGTGACGATGCCGGCGACGCCGCCGTACTCGTCGACGACGACGGCGAGCTGCAGCCCGGAGCCGCGCAGGGTGGTCATGAGGGCGTCGCCGTCGAGGGACTGGGGCACGGTGGGCACCTGCCGGACGTGCGCGTGCAGGGGGGCGGCGGCGCGGGCGGGCGCGGGGACGGCGACGGCCTGCTTGACGTGGACGACGCCGAGGACGGTGTCGAGGTCGTCGGCGCAGACGGGGAAGCGGGAGACGCCGGTGCGGCGGGCGCGGGTGACCAGGTCGGCGAGGGTGTCGTCGGCGGCGAGGGTGACGACGCGGGTGCGCGGGGTCATGAGGTCGCCGGCGACGCGGTCGGTGAAGCGCAGGGACCGCTCCATCAGGACGGCGGTGGCGGTGTCGAGGGTGCCGGTGCGCCCGCTGGCGCGCACGAGGGCGCCGAGCTCGGTGGGGGAGCGGGCGGAGCGCAGCGCGTCGGCGGGCTCGATGCCGAGGCGGCGGACGACGGCGTCGGCGCTGCGGTTGAGCGCGTCGATGAGCAGCCGGAAGGCGCGGGTGAAGCCGTCCTGGAGCCAGACGACGGCGCGGGCGGTGCGCAGGGGGTCGGCGATGCCGAGGTTCTTGGGGACGAGCTCGCCGAAGACCATGGACAGGGCGGTGGCGAGCAGGAGGGCGAGGGGGGTCGACAGGTCCGCGGCGGGGGCGGGGGCGAGGCCGAGGGCGAGCAGTCCGGGGCGGATGAGCGAGGCGACGGCGGGCTCGGCGATGTATCCGGTGACCAGGGTGGTGACGGTGATGGCGAGCTGGCAGCCGGAGAGCTGGAACGACAGCGTCCGGTGGGCGCGGGCGACGGCGCGGGCGCGGCGGTCGCCGACGGCGGCGAGGTGGGCGTCGACCTGGCTGCGTTCCAGCGCGGTGAGGGCGAACTGGCTGGCGACGGCGACGGCGGTGCCGAGGGTGAGCGCGACGACGGCCAGCAGGCCCAGTGCGGGGAGCAGGACGGTCACGGGCACCGTCCGGGACCGGGGCGCCGGGTCCGGGGACCCGGCCGGGTACTGGAACCCCGGTCGGCGGGGCGGGCGGTGGGCACGGGGTGCTCCTTCGTCCGGGTGGCCCGGGTCGTCCAGTGTAGGTGGCGGGACGGGGGGCGGGGGCGGTGTCGGCGCGGGTCCACCGGTCGGGCGACGGCTGCGGTGGGTGCCGGGGCGCGTGGTGGTTGCCCGCGGTGGGGTGCACCTGGTGGGATCGGCGCGCCGTCGGGGCGGAGGGGGTTGGGCATGAGCGCGCTGTTCGGGGACCTCGTGGGGAAGGTCGCGGTGGTCACGGGCGGGGCGCGGGGGCTGGGGTTCGCGATGGCCCGGGCGCTGGTGGGGCAGGGGGCGCGGGTGGCGCTGGTGGACGTGCTGCCGGCGGTGGTCGACAGCGCGGCCGAGCTGGCGGCGGCGTCCGGCGGGGACGTGGTGGGGATCGTGGCGGACGTGACGTCCCCGGAGCGGGTGGACGCGGTGTTCACGGAGGTGGGCTCCCGGTGGGACACCCCGCAGGTGCTGGTCAACGCGGCGGGGGTCGCGGCGAACGCGCCGGCGGAGGACATCGAGCCGGAGTTCTGGCGGCGCGTGATGGACGTCAACGTCGTGGGCACGCTGGTGCCGTGCCAGCGGTTCGCGCGCGGGGCGTTCGCGGCGGGGCGGTCGGGGTCGATCGTGAACGTGTCGTCGATGTCGGCGTTCGTGGTGAACGTGCCGCAGCGGCAGGCGACGTACAACGCGTCGAAGGCGGCGGTGGACCACCTGACGCGGTCGCTGGCCGTGGAGTGGGTGGGGCGGGGCGTGCGGGTGAACGCGATCGCGCCGGGCTACTTCCTCAGCGACATGACGCGGTCGGCGATCGCGGAGCACCCGGAGTGGGCGCGGCAGTGGTTGGCGGGCGTCCCGGCCGGGCGGATGGGGGAGCCGGACGACCTCGCGGGCCTGGTGGTCTACCTGGCCTCGGAGGCGTCGTCCTACGTGGTGGGTGCGTCGATCGTGATCGACGGGGGCTACTCGGTGGTCTGACGCGACCGCCCGTTCGGCGGACGCCGCGCGGGCGTCTGCGGCGAATACTGGCCGCCGCTCTCGCCGCCGTCGTCGACCGCCCTCCGAGGAGGACCCGTGGCCGCCTTCCCCCCGATCGCCCACGTGGCGGTGACCGTGACGGACCTGGCGGCGAGCACCCGCTGGTACGCGGCGCTGCTGGGTTCGGAGCCGGTGCTGGACGAGGAC
>DASVUG010000221.1:0-7193 GCA_036387155.1 Pseudonocardia sp.
GTGCGCGACCTCGACGGCCTGCGGCGCCGGGCGGGCGTATGAGCGCGCCGCCGGCGGAGCACCCGGCGCCGCCGGGCTCCCGCATCGCGCGCCGGCGGGCCGCGGTGGCGGCGCGGGGTGTCCCGGTCCGGCTCGTGGTCTGGGCGCTCCACCTCGCCCTGCCCATGCTCGGGCTGTGGCTGCTGCTGGCGGTCCCGGCGGCGGACCTGCCCTGGGAGCACCACCCGTCGCACTTCTGGCTGGTCGTGGTGGTCTCGGGGGTCAACGTCGGGCTCGCGGTGCTCGTCGACCGGGCCGCCCGCCGCCACGACGACCCGCGGCTGCTGCTGGTCGGGCTCGGGTTCCTCGCGGCGGCGCTGTTCCTCGGGCTGCACGCCCTGGTGACGCCGGGGGTCCTGCTCGACTCCCGCAACGGCGGCTTCGCGCTCGCCACCCCGTTCGGCCTGGCGGTGGGGGCGCTGTTCACCGCGGCGTCCGCGCTGGACTTCCCGCCGGCCCGCGCCGAGCGCGTGCTGCTCGCCGGGCCCTGGCTCCGGTCGGGCCTCTACGCCCTGGCCGCGGTGTGGGGCGTCGTCTCGCTGTCCGGTCTCCCACCGCTCGCCGATCCGGCGATCGCGGACCGGCTCGCCGCCCCGCTCGTCGCGACGACGGTCGTCGCGGTCCTGCTGTACCTCTTCGTCGCCGTCCGCTTCTACGTCCTCTACCGGCGCCGCCGCTCGGTCGTGCTGCTCTCGCTCATCACGGCGTCGGTCCTGCTGGCGGAGTCGATGGTGGCGGTGGCGCTGGGTGTCAACTGGCACCTGACCTGGTGGCTGTGGCACGTGCTGATGGTCTTCGCCTTCGGCTACGTCGCCTACAGCGCCTACGTCGCCTACCGGCGCGAGGGCGGCACCACGGTGGGCCTGTTCGACGGTATCCGCACCGAGGAGACCGTCCGGGCGGTCCGCAGCGAGTACGAGGCCGCGCTGGAGACGCTCGTCGACGCGCTGCGCCGGCAGGAGGCCGGGGAGATCTCCGCCGACGAGATGGCGCTGATCACCGCGGGCACGGAGCACCGGTTCGGGCTCTCCGAGGGGCAGACGGCGGTGCTCGGCCGGGCGGCGGACGCCCTGCGCCACGAGCGCGAGCAGATCGACCGGCTGGCGGTGCTCGTCGCGATCGGGCACGAGTCGCGGGTGGGCCTCCGGGAGGAGGACCTCCTGCGGCACGCGGTGCGCCGGGTCGCCGAGGGGTTCGGCGACGGGGTCCGCGTCGGCCTGCTCGACGGCGGGCGGCTGCGGTTCCCCGACGAGCTCGTCACGGACCCCGCCTGGGCCCTCGACGACGACGTCGCGGGGCGCGCCGAGCAGGTCGTGGACGGCGCCGCCCGGCTCGGCCCGGTCGACCTGGCTGTGGTCCACCCTGACGGGGTCGAGCGGGACGGGGCCGTTCTCGCCTGCCCGCTGACGGTCAAGGACCGGCCGGCGGGAGTGCTGCTGGCCCGCCGGGTCGGGGGGTTCACCGAACGCGACCGGTCGCTGTTCGCGTCGCTGGCCACCCAGCTGTCGATGGGCATGGAGAACGCCCGGCTCTACCACCAGCTCGACGGGCTGTTCCGCGCCTACATGAGCCCGGACGTCGCCACGGCCCTGCTCGCCGACCCCGGGCAGGCGGCGCTGGGCGGCGCGGTCGTCGAGGTGACGGCGCTGTTCGCCGACCTCCGCGGGTTCACCGCCTTCTCCGAGCGCTCGTCGCCCGAGGAGGTCGTGGTGATGCTCAACCGCTACTTCGAGCACGCGACGACCGCGATCCTGCACGAGGGCGGCACCGTGGTGCAGTTCGTCGGCGACGCCCTGATGGCGCTGTTCGGCGCCCCGGCCCGCCAGGACGACCACGCGGTCCGGGCCGCCCGCGCGGCGCTGGCCATGCAGGCGGCGGTGGAGGCGACGGCGGCGTCGAGCCCGGGCTGGCCGCACTTCCGGGTCGGCATCAACACCGGCCCGGCGCTGGTGGGCAACATCGGCAGCACGGCCCTGCGCAGCTTCAACGCGATGGGCGACGCCGTGAACGTCGCGGCCCGCCTGGAGTCGGTGGCCCAGCCGGGGCAGGTCGTGATCGGCGAGTCGACCCGCGCCCTGCTGCCCGCCGACGCCGCGGTGGAGTCCCTCGGCGAGCTGACCGTGAAGGGGCGTAAGGGCGCGGTGGGCGCCTACCGCCTGTTCGCCCTGCACCGCCAGGCCGTGACCCCCGCCGGTCACCGCCCGCCCCCGGCCGCCTCTGTGCACGAGTAACGGTTCGGGCGGGCCGCGGGGCGTACTCCCGCGACCCCGGAGCGCGCAGGCTCGTGCCCATGACCCGCCCCGCCTGCGACCGGCCCTGTGCCGGGCTGTGCCGCCCCGACGGTCTCGCCACCGCGCACCGCGCCCACCGGTCGTGGCTGTTCGCGCGCTGCCGGGCGGTGCTGGGCGACCGCGGAGCCGCGGAGGAGGCCGTGCAGGAGACGTTCCTGCGGGCCTGGACCGCCTGCCGGTCGTTCGACCCGGCCGCCGGCCCGTCGCTCGCGACCTGGCTCGGCACGATCGCGCGGCACGTCGCCGTCGACGCCCTGCGCGCCCGGGCGGTCCGGCCGCGCCTGGTCGCCGCCGCGGGGGAGCCGCAGGAGCGCGCGGACGCCGCCGACCCGGTGGACGTCGCACTGGCGCGCATGGTCCTGCTCGACGCGCTCGCCGGCGTCAGCCCCGAACACCGCGGCGTGGTGCTGCTCGCCGTGGTGCGCGACCGGCCCTACGCCGACGTCGCCGCCGCCCTGGACATCCCGATCGGAACGGTCAAGAGCCGGGTGCACCACGCTCTGCGCGGCATGCGCCGCGGTCTCGATCGAACCGAACTCGTCGGGTGACCGTGTACTCCACAACAGATGCGCGCGGCCGGACGTGCCCGGCTCCGAGCGCGGCAGGCCAGCAGGAGGACAGATGAGGAAGTACGCACCACTGCTCACCCTGGTGTCGGTCGTCCTGCTGGGCGTCGGACTCGTGGTGGCGAACATGATCAGCACGCCGACCCGCACCGCCCCCGCGGCCGCGCCGGCCGCCAGGGCGGCCGCGGCGCCGCCCGCCGCGGCGGCACCGTCCGCTGCGGCCGCGGGACCAGGTCCGGCGTCCGCCCCGGCCCCCGCCGCCGCCCCCGCGGTGACGCAGAAGGCCTACACCGGACGGACGGCGGGCAACGAGGCGACCGTCGCCGTCGCGGTCAACGACGGCAAGGCCACGGCGTACGTGTGCGACGGCAAGAACATCGAGGCCTGGCTGAGCGGCTCCCTGGACGGCGACCGGCTCTCGCTGGCCGGCCGCACGGGCAGCCTCACGGCGACGCTGACGGACCGGGCGACGCTGGGCACCGTCGTGGTGGACGGCGTCGCGTGGCCGTTCTCCGCCGCGGGCGTCGCGCAGCCCTCCGGCGTCACCACGGGTCGCGCCTCCCTGAGCGAAGTCGCCGCCCGCGTCGGCTGGACCGTGGAGGGGACGCGATGAGGGCCCAGCAGGTGAGGGCGCCGCACGGGTACGCGCGCGCCACGGACACGCGCGCCCTCGTGGTGGCCTTCGCGGTCGGCTCGCTGGTGTCGGTCGGCCTGGGGGTCTACGGCAGCCTGCACCGGCCCGCGTTCTTCGCCCTCAACGTCGCCGGCTTCTCCAGCGGCCTCGCCGCCAAGGCCTGGCTGACGACCGCCGCGTTCGTCCTGGCCCTGGTGCAGCTGCTGTCCGCGCTGGTCATGTACGGCCGCCTCGGGGCGCGGGCACCGTGGTGGATCGGCGGGCTGCACCGCTGGTCCGGGCGGGTGGCGGTGCTGCTGACGGTGCCCGTCGCCGTGCACTGCCTCTACGCGCTCGGCCTCCGCGCCGACGAGCCGCGGGTGCTGGTCCACTCGCTGCTCGGCTGCTTCTTCTACGGCGCGTTCGCCGCCAAGATGCTCGTGCTGCGCGCCCGCACGCCCGACTGGACGCTGCCGGTGCTCGGCGGCGCGGTCTTCACCGGGCTCACGGCGCTCTGGCTGACCGCCTCGGTCTGGTTCTTCACCACCTCCGGTCTCACGTTCTAGAAGGGGGCCCCCATGCCCGACACGCACGAGCCGCTGACCCGGCGCACCGTCCTCGCCGCCGGCTGCGGGGCGGCCTGCGCCGCGGCCCTGACCGCCTGCGCCGGGTACGACGCGGGCGGTCCCGCCGCCGCCCCGGCCCCCGCGACCGGCGCCGCCCCGCCGGCGGGCGGCGGGCAGGCCCCCGCCCCGGCGGGGGGTGCCGGGCAGGCGGACGCGGCGGCGCTGGTCGCCGTGGCCGACGTCCCGGTCGGGGGCGGCGTGGTGCTCGCCGCGCAGGAGATGGTGGTGACCCAGCCGCAGGCGGGCACGTTCAAGGCGTTCAGCGCGGTCTGCACCCACCAGGGCTGCGCGGTGAACGAGGTCGCGGGCGGCACCATCAACTGCCCGTGCCACGGCAGCAAGTTCGCCATCGCCGACGGCGCGCCGACCAAGGGGCCCGCGAAGAAGCCGCTGCCCGAGAAGCCGGTGAGGGTGCAGGGGTCCTCGGTCGTCCCGGCCTGAGGCCACGGCCGGCCGCCGCGTCGTCCGGCCCGAGGTCACGGCCGGCCGCCGCGTCGCTGATCCTTCCGGGTGACGGTGAGGCGGAGGTCGGCCGGCCGTCCGGCATCGCCGCAGGTCAGCGCGACGTAGGGTGGCCTGACCGATCGCCAGGCAAGCCTGCGTTGCCTGGATGATCTTGGCGCGACCGGGCACCCTGGCGGTCACACGACGTCCGGGAGGAACCATGACCACCGCCGCCAGCCTGCCCCAGGTCACCGAGTGTTCGGTCGGCAGCTGCTCCTACAACGCCGACGCCGCCTGCCACGCCGGAGCGATCACCATCGCCGGTGACCACGCCCACTGCGGCACCTTCGTCCAGATCTCCTTCCGCGGCGGCACCGAGCGCGCCGGCCTCGTGGGCGCCTGCCACCGCGCCGAGTGCCGGCACAACCAGAACCTGGAGTGCACGGCCGCGTCCGTGCGCGTCGGCGCCGGGGCGGACGTCGCGGACTGCCTCACCTACGCCCCCCGGTAGGGCGCCGGCGGCCTGAACCGGGCCGCCGTCAGCGGGCCGGCTGCCCCGCCGCGTGGAGGTCCTCGACGGCCACGGAGCCGTCGGGGTCGGCCCGCAGCGCACCGTCGGCCACGGCGAGGGCGGCGACGGGGTCGACGTCGTCGACGAGCACCGCCGGGCCCGCGGCGGCGAGCGTGCGCAGCGCCGCGAGGACGGACCGGCGGTCCGCGGCGTCCAGCCCGTCGGTCAGCCGGTCCACCAGCACCAGGACGGGGCGGTGGGCCGCGGCCTGCGCCAGCGCGGCCACCCGCTCGGCGGCGGTCCGCCCGCGGCCGGAGGTCACGGTGAGCACCCCGCGGGCCGTGCCCGCGTCCAGCCGGCCGAGCAGGCCGCAGCGCGCGGTGTCCGGTCCCAGCACGGCCGTCACGCGGCCGCTCGGCAACCGGAACCCGGAGGACGGGTCGCTGGACGTCATCGCGGGGCTCCTCGGGTCAGGTGAGCCTACGCTAACGCGCCCGTGCGACCCGGTCGATCCCCGACGGGGCTGCTGTGCCCCGCGTCACCCCGTTCTCAGCGCGTAGGGGCACCCCGGCGGGCTCAGCGCGGCGTGGCCTCGGTGACCGCCGCGACGTCCGCCTTCACGCTCTCGATCGTCCGCTCCGGCACCGGCGGCCCGACCCGCTTGAGCTCCTCGGCCCCGGCCCGGGCCAGCGCGGCGGCCACGCCGCCGAGCACACCCGTGGCGACGACCGCCGAGGTGAGCGGCGGGAAGATCTTGTCGAAGAACCGCACGACGACGACCGCGGACGTGCCGGCGGCCAGCGCCCCGAGGGCCGCCGCCCCGCCCAGCATCCCGGCCGCCGGCTGCGCCGCACGGGCCTTCTCGGCCATCTCCTGCTGGGCGCTCGCGACCTCGCCCCGCACCAGCGACCGGACCTGCTCGGTCAGCGTGCGCACCAGGTCGCCGGTGGAGCGGGCGGCGGGGTCGGGCCGGGTCGGTTCGGGGCGGGCGTGCCGGGGGGTGGCCGTGGAGAGGTCGGGAGCGGTCGCCGCCGAAGCGCCGGCCGAGGTCGGTGCCGGAGCGGGCTCCGGGGCAGACGCGGGCGTGAACACGGACGGGGTGCCGACCTGCCCGCTCATCTCGCTCAGCGCGGGGTCACCGAGCGATGCCGTCGCGTCGGGGTTGCCGGGCCGCGTGCCCGGCTGTGCGGGGGCGGGCAGCCCGGTCGAGCCGCGGTCCGGATCGGTCGTCATGGTGTCCTCCTCGTCGCTCCCCGGCTCACGGCGTGCCCCGCGTCGCCGCGCGCAAACGCCGCGTCCCCGTGCGCCGCGGACGCCCCCGCCCGCCGGGCGACCCGCCACCGGGCGGGCGCGCGGTTCGAGGGGTGCTCACCGCCACGCGTCGGCCGCGCGGTGGACGTAGTCCTCGAAGCGGGCCGGGTCGCGGCCGAGGACCCGGCGCACGCCGTCGGTGGTGGTCGCCTCGCTGCCCCTGCGGATGGCGCTGAGCCCCGCGCTCGCGATGGCGATCATCTGGTCGTCGAGCCCCTGGGCCCGCAGCTGCGCGCGGTAGGCCTCGTCGCTGACGGGGACGTACTCGACCGGGCGGCCCGTCGCCTCCGCGATCAGCGCCACCGCCGCGGGGAGCGACACGGCCCGGGGGCCGGAGAGCTCGATGGCCTCCCCGACGTGCCCCCCGTCGACGAGCAGCGTCGCCACGACCGCCGCGATGTCCTCGGCGTCGATCCAGGCGGCCGCGCCGTCACCGGCCGGCAGCTCGAGCCGGCCCGCGCGCACGGGCTCCCGGAAGTCGCCCTCGTCGAAGTTCTGCATGAACCAGCCGGGCCGCACGACCGTCCAGTCGGCGCCGCTGGCGCGCACACCCGCCTCGCCGTCGAGGAACTGCGGGGTGAGCACCTCCTGGTCCGCGAAGTAGCCCGGGGTCGCCACCCCGCGCGCGGAGAGCAGCACGATCCGCCGGACACCGGTCTCCGCGGCCCGTGCCGCGAACGCGGCCGTCGCCCGGCTGCCGTCGGACGGGGCCAGGTACACGGCGTGCACGCCGTCGAGCACCGCGCCCCAGCTGCTCTCGTCCGCCCAGTCGAAGCCGGGGCTGGTCGAGCG
>DASVUG010000222.1:0-7272 GCA_036387155.1 Pseudonocardia sp.
GTCGACGAGCAGCGTCGCCACGACCGCCGCGATGTCCTCGGCGTCGATCCAGGCGGCCGCGCCGTCACCGGCCGGCAGCTCGAGCCGGCCCGCGCGCACGGGCTCCCGGAAGTCGCCCTCGTCGAAAGTTCTGCATGAACCAGCCGGGCTGCACGACCGTCCAGTCGGCGCCGCTGGCGCGCACACCCGCCTCGCCGTCGAGGAACTGCGGGGTGAGCACCTCCTGGTCCGCGAAGTAGCCCGGGGTCGCCACCCCGCGCGCGGACAGCAGCACGATCCGCCGGACACCGGCCTCCGCGGCCCGTGCCGCGAACGCGGCCGTCGCCCGGCTCCCGTCGGACGGGGCCAGGTACACGGCGTGCACGCCGTCGAGCACCGCGCCCCAGCTGCTCTCGTCCTCCCAGTCGAAGCCGGGGCTGGTCGAGCGTGACGCGGACCGCACCGCGACCCCGCGGGTGCGGAGGTGCTCGGCGACCCTCCGGCCGGTCTTGCCCGTGGCGCCGGTGACGAGGTGCAGACCAGCCATGCGGTGACCGTAGACGCACGCATCCGGTTCGACCGGGGCGCCACGGGCTACCCGGCCCCCGACCGGGAGGGGTGTGCGATGGCGCGGTGCGAGGTGTGCGGCAACGACTACGACATGGCCTTCGAGGTCCACGCGCAGGGGGCCGTGCACGTGTTCGACAGCTTCGAGTGCGCAATTCACCGGATGGCGCCGATCTGCGAGCACTGCGGGGTCAAGGTCGTCGGGCACGGGACGCAGGCCGGGGGGCGGTTCTACTGCTCCGCGCACTGCGCCCAGGCCGAGGGGGCCGCGGAGGTGCGCGACCGGGTCTGAGCGTCGGGCCCTGTTGGAGCGTCGGGCACTGCCGCAGCGGACGCACGGCCCGCCGGGACGGGGACCCGCGCCGCTGGCGGCCGCCGCCACCGCGGGAGGCAGTGGCGGCGGCGCGGGCGAGGCCCCACCCCTCCGTCGCGTCCGCGGGTCGCGACGGCGTCCGGGTGGGCCCGCGGCTCGGCGAGGCCGCCGAGGTAGCCGCCGACGATCGCGCCAAACCTTGTTCACGAACGCGGTACCGGCTGCACGCCCACCGGGGCGGTGGTCGACACTGGGCGCCGTGCCCGAGCTCCCCGAGGTCGAGAGCGCCCGCGCCACGATCGCGCGGGCCGCGCTGGACAGGACGATCGCCGACGTCGACGACAGCGACACCTGGGAGTGCCGCCCGCACGCGCCCGGGGAGATCCGGACCGCGCTGGTCGGGCGGTCCCTGACCGCGGCGTGCCGGCAGGGCAAGTCGCTGTGGTGCGAGACGTCCCCGTCGGGCCCCGTCCTCGGGCTGCACCTGGGCATGAGCGGGCGGATCCTCGTCACCGACGCGGCGGGCACCGTCGCCGAGGGCGGCGACTACCTGGGCGGCACCGCGACGGCCGCCGAGCAGGCCGACCGCAACCCCGTCTGGAGCCGCTTCACGCTCACCTTCGCCGACGGCGGCACGCTGCGGCTGTTCGACAAGCGCCGCCTGGGGCGGGTCCGGCTCGACCCGGACCTGACGGCGCTGGGCCCCGACGCCGAGCGCGTCACCCCGGCGGTCCTGCGGGACCGGGTCCGGCGCGGCACCGCCCCGGTCAAGGCCCGGCTGCTCGACCAGTCCGTGCTCGCCGGCGTCGGGAACCTGCTCGCCGACGAGACGCTGTGGCAGGCCCGGCTCGACCCGCGGCGGCGCGTCGACACCCTGACCGACGACGACCTGGCGGTCCTGCACCGCGCCCTGCGGTCGGCCACGCGGGCGGCGCTGCGCAACGGCGGCGTGCACACCGGCGTCGTGATCCCGCACCGCCGCCCCGGCGGGCACTGCCCCCGCTGCGGCGCGGAGATGGAGCGCGCCGCCGTGGGCGGGCGGACCACCTGGTTCTGCCCGCGCGAGCAGCGGTGACCCGGCCCCCGCGCGTCCCGCGGGGGCCGGGCGGCGGTCAGCCGCGACCGAAGTCCTGGGTCCAGTAGGTCCGGAACTTCGCGCCCGGGTTCGTCGCCACGCCCAGGCCCATGTCCTTGGCGGTGCAGTCGAGGATGTTGCGGCGGTGGCCGGCGCTGTTCAGCCACTGCCGCACCGTCGCGTCGGCGGTGGCGTTGCCCGCGGCGATGTTCTCCGACCGGGGCGTCGGGTAGCCCTCGGCCCGGATCCGATCGGCGAACTTGCTGGCGCCCGAGCCCGTGTGGCTGAAGAAGTCGTGGTCGGCCATGTCGGCGCTGTGCTTCTGCGCGGCGGCCGTGAGCCGCGTGTCGAGCCGCACCGGCGCGCACCCGGCCTTCTGGCGCTCGGCGTTGACCAGCGCGAGCACCTGCTGGGCCGGCGACGGGGCCGCCTGGGCGACCTCCGCCAGGCCGGGATCGCCGGTGCCGGGCGTCAGCGCGCCCGCGGCCGGGGCGGCGAGGAACAGCGCGGCGAGCACGGCGGTGCCCGCCACACGGGGGTGGATGGACATGCTTCTCCAGGGCCGGGGCGACGGGTGCGCCATCCGGGAACCCGGAAGGGGGGAGCGACACCCGCTGCACCACGGCCGGTTCGGTGCAGCGGCACGAGCGTAGGGCCGGTGGCCGCCAGGGCGACACCGCTCCCGCCCGTGCTCGGCGATCACTCCGCGAGCGGGCCCGGCCGTGCGACGACCGGCGCACCGCAGCGGAGCGGTCACGGTCGGCCACCGGGTCGCGTTTCGGCCGGTGCCGGATGGGTCCCCCGTGACCAGACGGTGACCGTTCCGCATCCCGTTCGTACCCGAGTTCCCGAGCCTTCCGGAGAGTGCCCGTGTCCCAGCCCGCCCAGCAGCAGCGCCCGCCCGGCACCACCGCCGAGATGGACCCGAAGCCCGACCACGGCGAGCAGTCCTACCGCGGCTCCGGCCGACTCACCGGCAAGGCGACCGTGATCACCGGCGCCGACAGCGGCATCGGCCGCGCCGTCGCGATCGCCTACGCCCGCGAGGGCGCGGACGTGCTGATCTCCTACCTCGACGAGCACGACGACGCCCGCGAGACCGCGAAGTGGGTGGAGGAGGCCGGCCGCAAGGCGGTGCTCGTCCCCGGCGACATCTCCGAGGCCGCGCACTGCCGGTCGATCATCGCCAAGGCCGTGGAGGAGTTCGGCCGGGTCGACGTCCTGGTCAACAACGCGGCGTTCCAGATGACCCACGACTCGATCGAGGAGATCCCCGACGAGGAGTGGGAGTTCACGCTGGCCACCAACCTGAGCGCCTTCTTCTACCTGACCAAGGCCGCGGTGCCGCACATGAAGCCCGGGGCGTCGATCATCGGCAGCTCGTCGATCAACTCCGACAGCCCGAAGCCCACGCTGCTGCCCTACGCCATGACCAAGGCCGGCATCGCCAACCTGTGCGGCGGGCTCGCCCAGATGCTCGGCGACCGGGGCATCCGGGTCAACAGCGTCGCGCCCGGCCCCGTCTGGACGCCGCTGATCCCCGCGACGATGCCGCCCGAGCAGGTCGAGAGCTTCGGGCAGGACACGCCCCTGGGCCGGCCGGGTCAGCCCGTCGAGCTGGCGCCGGTGTACGTCCTGCTGGCGTCGGACGAGGGCAGCTACGTCTCCGGCGCCCGGATCGCCGTGACCGGCGGCAAGCCGATCCTCTAGGACGGCGTGGCCGGGCGTCGCGGACCCGACGCCCGGCCGGACCGGTCCACGACGGGTACGACGTCGTCCCGAGCGGCCGTGAGCGGCACGTCGACCGCGGGGGTCAACGGTCGGCGCGGACGGCGTGGTCGGCGGCCAGGTCGCGCCGGCTGGTCTCGGTGTAGGTGGCCACGGCCACGATGGTCAGCACCGCGGACAGCGCCACGTACCAGGCGACGGCGTACCCGCCGTACCGGGTGTAGAGCGCGACGCCGATGATCGGGGCGAGCCCGCCGGCCAGGATCGAGGCGAGCTGGTAGCCGACCGAGGTGCCGGAGTAGCGGACCTTGGTGCCGAACAGCTCGGACAGGAACGCCGCCTGCGGCCCGTACATGGCGCCGTGGAGGACCAGCCCGACGACGACGGCCAGCACGGTCAGCCCGAAGCTCTCGGTGTCGATCAGGTAGACGAACGCGAACGACCAGACGCCGACCCCGACCGCGCCGAGGAGGTAGACCGGTCGGCGGCCGAACCGGTCGGACAGCGCGCCCCAGATCGGGATGGTGACCAGGTGCACCGCCGCGCCGATCAGCACGGCGTTGAGCGCGAACGAGTTGGGCAGCTTGTGCGCCTCGCTCTTGGTCAGGTAGGTGACCACGACGATGGTGAAGATGTAGTAGGAGACGTTCTCGGCGAACCGGGCGCCCATCGCGGTGAGCACCTCCCGCGGGTAGCGGCGGAACACCTCGATGATCGGCAGCGCCTCCTTCTCACCGGTCGCGGCCTTCCGCTCGGCCTCCTGCTGGGCCTGCCGGAACACCGGTGACTCCTCGACCGTGAGCCGGATGTACAGCCCGATGCCGACCAGCGCCGCGGACAGCAGGAACGGGATCCGCCAGCCCCAGGCCTGGAACTGCTCCTCCGGCTGCACCAGGGCGAGCACGGCGAGCAGCCCGTTGGCCAGCAGTTGGCCCAGCGGCACCCCGGCCTGCGGCCAGCTGGCCCAGTAGCCGCGCCGCGCCGGGTCGCCGTGCTCCGAGACGATCAGCACCGCGCCGCCCCACTCGCCGCCGAGGGCGAAGCCCTGGATCAACCGCAGCAGCACCAGCAGCAGCGGCGCGGCCAGCCCGATGGTGGCGTAACCGGGCAGCAGGCCGATCAGGAACGTCGCCGCTCCCATCATGAGCAGGCTCACCACCAGCAGCTTCTTGCGGCCGAGCTTGTCGCCGTAGTGGCCGAAGACGAGGCCGCCGATCGGCCGCGCGATGAACCCGATGGCGAAGGTGCCCAGCGCCAGCAGGGTGCCGGTGGCAGGGTCGCCCGACGGGAAGAAGACGGCGGGGAAGACGACCGCCGCCGCCACCCCGTAGAGGAAGAAGTCGTACCACTCGACGGTGGTGCCGGCCATGCTGGCCGCCACCACCTTCACGATGGGGGTTCCGGTCGCGGGCGAGGATGCGGTCATGGGGGGCTCCCGACGCGAGAACGGTGGCGGGAATCCTACGGGGCGCACACGCTCCGTGGGGAGCGCGGCGGAACCCGTTTCACCTCCCGACGACCGTCCGGTACAGCTCCGCGGTCTGCTCGGCGATCTTCGTCCAGTCGAACGTCGTCCGGGCCCGCTCGCGCCCGGCCACGCCCATCGCCTTGGCCCGGTCCGGGTCGCGGGTCAGGGAGGTGATCGCCTCGGCCAGCGCCTCCGGGTCGTCCGGCGGCACGAGCAACCCCGTCTCGCCGTCGGCGACGACCTCGGGGATGCCGCCGACCTTCGAGGCGACCACCGCCGTCCCGCAGGCCATCGCCTCCAGGTTCACGATGCCCAGCGGCTCGTAGACCGACGGGCAGGCGAACAGCGTCGCGTGCGACAGCAGCTGGATGACCTCGCGCTTGCTGAGCATCCCCGACAGCCAGATCACCCCGGAGCGGGTCCCGCGCAGCTCGTCGACCAGCCCGGCGACCTCCGCGCCCAGCTCGGGGGTGTCCGGCGCGCCCGCGCAGAGCACGAGCTGGACCTCCGGGTCGAGGTGCGCGGCGGCGCGCAGCAGCACCGGCACGCCCTTCTGCCGGGTGATCCGCCCGACGAAGACCACCGACGGCCGGCCCGGGTCCACGCCGTAGCGCTTGACGACGTCGGTCGCGGGATCGGGGGAGTACTGCTCGGCGTCGATCCCGTTGTAGACGACGTGGATCCGCGCCGGGTCGACGGCCGGGTACGCCGACAGGACGTCCGCCCGCATGCCCTCGGACACCGCGACGACCGCCGCGGCCCCCTCGATCGACACCTTCTCCGCCCACGACGACAGCGCGTAGCCGCCGCCGAGCTGCTCGGCCTTCCAGGGCCGCTGCGGCTCCAGCGAGTGCGTGGTGACGACGTGCGGGATGCCGTGGAGCAGCGACGCGAGGTGCCCGGCGAGGTTCGCGTACCAGGTGTGGGAGTGCGCGAGCTGGCAGCCGGCCAGCGCCGCGGTCATCGACAGGTCCGTCGAGAACGTCTGCAGCGCGAAGTTCGCCTCCGACAGCAGGGGCCACGGGCTGTGCGCCACCGCGTTGCTGCGCGGCCGGCCCTGGCAGTGCACGGTCAGGTCGACCAGCGGCGCCAGCTCGCGCGCGAGGTACTCCACGTGCACGCCGGCGCCGCCGTAGACCTCCGGCGGGTACTCCCGGGTCAGCAGGGCGACCTTCAGCTTGTCCGGATCGGTCACGGCGTCTCCTCGCTGTCGCTCGTCGCCGCGCCCGACGGTGCTGCGTCGAATGGTGACCTCGCGAGCTCGGTCACGGGCGTCTCCTGTTGCTCGGTCACTTGTCGATCGTGACGCCCTTGCCGACGACGGTCACGCCCCCGGCCGAGACGGCGAACCCCCGCGCCCGGTCGTCGTCCGGGTCCACCCCGACCGCCACCCCCGGCGCCACCCGCACGTTCTTGTCCAGGATCGCGTTGCGGACCACCGCGTGCCGGCCCACGTCGACACCGTCCATCAGGACCGACCGGTCGACCGACGCCCAGCTGTGCAGGTGTACCCCGGGGGAGAGCACCGACTCGCGCACCGACGCCCCGGACACGATCACCCCGTTCGACACGATGCTGTGGATCGCCTTGCCGATGCGCTTGTTCTCGGCGTCGTCGTGCACGAACTTGGCGGGCGGCCACGAGGGGACGTGGGTGAGGATCGGCCACCGGTCGTTGTAGAGGTTGAACGCCGGCACCGTCGCGCACAGGTCCATCTGCGCCTCGAAGTAGGCGTCCAGGGTCCCGACGTCACGCCAGTAGCGTTCGGCGCCGGGGTCCTCGCCGGGCACCTGGTTGGTCTGGAAGTCGTAGACGTAGGCGCCGCCCTGCTCGGTGAGCATCGGGACGATGTCGCCGCCCATGTCGTGCTTGCTGCTCTCGTTCGCGGCATCGGTGTGCAGCGCGTCGAGCAGCGCCTCGGTGGTGAAGACGTAGTTGCCCATCGAGGCGAAGGTCTCGTCGGGCCGCCCCGGCAGGCCGGGCGGGTCGGCGGGCTTCTCCAGGAACGCCTCGATGCCCACGCCGTCGGCGGCGGTCTGGATCACGCCGAACGCGGTGGCCTCGCGACGCGGGACGGGGATGCCCGCCACCGTGACGCCGGCGCCGCCGTCGATGTGCTGGTTCACCATCTGCCGCGGGTCC
>DASVUG010000223.1:0-9501 GCA_036387155.1 Pseudonocardia sp.
GAGGTCGGCCTCGATCTCGGCGCGCGCCTCCACCAGGCGGTTCGCGGCCTGGGCCAGGTCGTCGGCGAGGCGCCGGACCCCGTCGAGCAGCGTCCCGGCCTGGGCGATCGCCTCCTCCGCGGCGCGCGCCGACACCGCCGCGGCCGGGCGCTCGTCCTCCGCCAGCTCCGTGCCCGCCTCGTCGATCTCGCGGCGGGCCACGTCGATCCGGGCGTTCGCCTGGGTGACGTTGTCCGCGACGGGCTCCAGCGCGGAGGCGGCGTAGCGGCTGCGCAGCTGGTCGAGCGCGGCCGTCGTCCCCGCGACGCGGCCGGCGACGGCGTTCAGCCTCGGACGCAGGTCGGCGATCACCTGGGCCGCGTTCTGCTCCAGGTCGCGCAGGCGGTCGAAGGCATCGGCCTGGGCGTCGAGCCGCCCGTCCGCCGCGGCGCACAGGTGCAGGATCTGACCGAGCAGCGTGCGCTGCGCGTCGTCGTCGGGCTTCTCGTCGTCGATGCGCTGGCGCAGCGCGAAGGCCTGCACCAGCTCGCCGCGCGAGCTCTCCAGCGCGGCCGCGAACTCCTTCACGGCGTCGTCGCCGAACTGCGTCCGCGCCAGGCCCAGCTCGTGCTCGGAGGTCTGCACGGCGTCGTCGAGCGCGATGAGGGCGGCGCTGGCCCGGTACGCGAGGTCCGTGGTGGCCTCGCCGGGTGCCGGGTCGCCGGTGGGCAGCGGTGCCGCGGCGGCGTCGTCGGGCCGCGGCCCGGGCTCGCCCTCACGTTGCGGCTCGCCGTCGCTGCGCGCCTGCGCCTCCGCCGCGGCGGTGCGCCGCCGGCGCCGGGACAGCAGGTAGGCGCCACCGCCCGCCACCGCGGCGCCGCCGACCAGCAGCCCGACCGGCAGCCCGCCGCCGCCGCCGGCCGCGGCCCCCCCGGCGGGCCCGCGCGTGCGCAGTCCGTCGGCCAGGGCCACGGCGGCGCCGGCGAAGTCGCCCGCGCTCAGGCGCGGCCGCACGTCGCGGCTCTCGATGGCGGAGGTGATCGAGGCGGGAACCGCGAAGCCGGCGTCGTAGGAGGTGCCGTAGGCCCGGTCCCCGACCGCGACCGCGAGCAGGGCCTCGTCGCGGCCCAGCTGCGAGCGCTGCGCGGTGGCGTCGGCCCAGTCCTGGCCGGTGCGCCCGGAGAAGGTCCTGACGTAGACGACGTAGAGGCGGACGGTGCCCGTGTCGTCGAGCCGGTCCAGCGCCGCGCGGACCGGCGCCGGGTTCCCGCCGAGCGCCCCTACCGGGTCGGTGATCTGGGTGTCCACCCGCAGGGGCGCCTCGGCGGACGCGACACCCGTACCGCAGGCCAGCAGCCCGAACAGCAGCGCCGCGACCGTGGCCGCCCGCCGACGGAGCTGCCCAGCCACCGCACCACCCCTGTCCTCGGCCGGATCGATCCCGGCCGTCGGAACCTAGCGCACGTGCAGCCCCCCGTCCGCCGCGCGCCGCCCCCGCGAGTGCGCACTCGCGCTGCAAAAGGTGCGCACTCGCGCTGCACGACGTGCGCACTCGCGAGGGGCGGGGCGCGTCCGGGCCGGGCGGAGAGGAGGGGGCCACTTCGGCTCCATTGGTCCTTGGACCACGGGCCACCGGCGGGAGGATGGTCGGGTGGCACCCCTCGACCTGCGTCCCCTGCCCGTCACGATCGCGCCCGCACGGCGCCTGCCGCAGCTCCTCGCCGGGCTCGTGCTCTACGGCACGAGCATGGCCATGCAGCTGCGGGCGATCCTGGGCGTCGACCCGTGGGACGTGTTCCACCAGGGCCTGGCCCGGCACCTCCCGCTGAGCTTCGGGCTGGTCACGGCGGTGACGGGGACGGTCGTGCTGCTCCTGTGGCTGCCCCTGCGCCAGCGTCCCGGGATCGGCACGGTCGCGAACGTCGTGGTGATCGCGGTGAGCGTGGACGCCGCGCTCGCGCTGATCCCCGCGCCGGCCGCGCTCCCGGCCCGGGCGGCGCTCCTGGCCGGCGGGATCGTGCTCAACGGCGTCGCGTCCGCCGCGTACATCGGCGCCCGGCTCGGCCCCGGTCCGCGCGACGGGCTGATGACGGGGCTGGCCGGGCGCACCGGGTGGTCCATCCGGCTCGTGCGCACCGGCATCGAGCTGACGGTGCTGGCCGTCGGTTGGCTGCTCGGCGGCACGGTCGGGATCGGCACCGTCGCCTACGCGCTCGCGATCGGACCGCTCACCCAGGCCTTCCTGCCGTGGTTCGCCGTGCGTTCCGGCGCGGCGCCCGACCCGGGCCGGCGCACCGACCGGGCGGGCCGCCCCTGAGCCGGCGCTACGCGTCCAGGTCGGCCAGCGTCCACGGCCGGACGACGGCGTACAGCACCACGAGCGCCAGCACCGCCGCGCCCGCCATGACCGCGCCCATCGCCACGGCGTCGTTGCCGAGCACCCCGACCAGCGGCGCCACGACCGCGCCGACGCCCATCTGCGTGGCACCGAGCACGGCCGACGCGGTTCCGGCCGCCTCGCCGTGCCGGGCCAGCGCCAGGGCGGGCGTGTTCGGGACGGCGAGCCCGCCCGCGAAGAGGGCGACCCACAGCGGCGCGATGATCCCGGCGAGCCCGCCGATCCCGGTCAGCGCCACCACGACCAGCACGGCGTCGGCGACGAGCGCGAGCGCCAGCGCGGCCGGCAGCAGCACGCGGGGCTCGAAGCGGCCCAGGAGCGCCGCGTTGGCCTGCGTCCCGCCGATCAGGAACAGCGCGCCGGCGCCGAACAGCAGCCCGAACTGCTGCTCGTCGAGCCCGAACTGGCCCTGGAAGACGAAGGAGCTGCCGGCCACGTAACCGAACATGCCCGACATCGCCAGGCCGGCCACGACGACGAGCCCGACGAACACGCGGTCGCGCAGCAGCCCGCCGTACGTGCGCAGGGTGGCGACCAGCTCGGCGGGGCGGCGGCGCGCCGGGGGCAGCGTCTCGGGGACGGCCCGCGCGGCCAGGACGACCATCGCCAGCCCGATCGCCGCGAGCACCGCGAACACCCCGCGCCAGGAGACGAACCGCAGCACCTCGCCGCCGATCGTCGGCGCGAGCACCGGGGCCACGCCCAGCACCAGCATCAGCCGCGCGAAGAGGGTCGCGGCCGCCCGGCCCTCGAACAGGTCGCGCACGATCGCCATCGCGACCACCGTCGCCGCCGCCGCGCCCAGGCCCTGCAGCACCCGCAGCCCGCCGAGCACCGCGATGTTCGGCGCCACCAGGCACAGGAGCGACGCCAGGACGTGCAGCGACACCCCGACCAGCAGCGGCCGCCGCCGGCCGAACGAGTCCGAGAGGGGGCCGACGAGCAGCTGGCCCAGCGCCAGACCGGCCAGGGTGCCGGTGAGGGTGAGCTGCACCGTCGCCGACGTCGTCGCCAGGTCGTCGACGAGCGCGGGGAGCGCGGGCAGGTACATGTCGATCGTCAGCGGGCCCAGTGCGACGAGCGCTCCGAGGGTCAGGACCAGCCGGAGCCGTCCCCGCCGGGTCGTCGGCGGGGCGGCCGCGGGTGCCGCCGGGAGGGTCGTCGTCATGGGGTGTCCTTCACGTACTTGTAGCGCGCAAGCATTTCTGTATCGGTGCAAGAGTTCCCGGCCGCGGGTTCTTCCGGTCCGTGAGGATCGCCACGCGGCTACCGTGCCGGCATGGTCACCGCACGAACGGCGGCGTTCACGTCCACGATCTTCGCGGACATGTCCGCGCTCGCCCTGCGCACGGGGGCGATCAACCTCGGCCAGGGCTTCCCCGACACCGACGGCCCGCAGTCCCTGCTCGCCGACGCGGCCGCGAACGTCGTCGGCGGGGTCAACCAGTACCCGCCGGGGATCGGGGTCCCGGCGCTGCGGGAGGCGGTCGCCGCGCACCAGCGGCGCTTCTGGGGCCTGACCGTCGACCCGGACACCGTGCTGGTGACGACGGGGGCGACCGAGGCGATCGCGGCGGCGGTGCTCGCGCTCTGCGGGCCGGGCGACGAGGTCGTCACCTTCCAGCCGTACTTCGACTCCTACGCCGCGGTGATCGCGCTGTCGGGCGCCGAGCTGCGGGCCGTCCCCCTGCGTCGGACGGGCGGCTCGTCGCCGGGTTCGACGGGCGGCTCGCCGCCGGGTTCGACGGGCGGTCCGCTCTTCGCCTTCGACCCCGACGAGCTGCGCGCCGCCTTCTCGCCGCGCACGCGCGTGGTGCTGCTCAACACCCCGCACAACCCGACCGGCGTCGTGTTCACCCGCGAGCAGCTGGCGACGGTCGGCGCGCTGGCCGCCGAGCACGACGCCGTCATCGTCAGCGACGAGGTCTACGAGCACATGGTCTACCCCGAGGCGCCTGGTGGCGTGCACGTCCCGATCGCCACGCTCCCGGGCATGGCCGACCGCACCCTGACGATCTCCTCGGCCGGCAAGACCTTCTCGGTGACGGGCTGGAAGGTGGGCTGGGTGCACGGGCCGATCGAGCTGGTCAACGCCGTGCGCGCGGTCAAGCAGTACCTCACCTTCACCAGCGGGGCGCCGTTCCAGCCGGCGCTCGCGACGGCGCTCGGGCTGCCGGACGCGTTCTACCGCGACCTCGCCGACGGCCTGCGCCGCCGGCGCGACCTGCTCGTCGACGGCCTCGCGTCGGCCGGCTTCGCCGTGTACCCACCACAGGGCACCTACTTCGTCGTCGCCGACGTGGCGCCGTTGGGCTTCACCGACGGCGCGGCCTTCTGCTGGGAGCTGCCCGAGCGCGTCGGCGTGGCGGCCGTGCCGGTGTCGGGCTTCTGCGCGGACCCGGACCTGGGGCGCACGCTGGTCCGCTTCGCGTTCTGCAAGCGCGAGGAGGTGCTGGCCGAGGCCGTGGCGCGGCTGCGCGGGACCGGCCCGGGCTGAGGGCGTCTCAGCGTCCTCACCCCGGCCGGACACCGTCCGGGTTAACGTGCCCGTCAGGACGTCCGCGCCGGGTGGTGACCCGTCCGGCCGCGACGCGTCCACGCCGGCACCCCGTGCCGGGCGGTCGACCCGCGCCGGATCAGAGGCAGGAGGGCGCGATGGGGCCCCACGACGGCTGGCACTACCAGGACCCGCACCGCTTCGGACCGCCCTCCTCGGAGTGGCACCAGTGGCACCAGTGGCACCACCACGGCCCGCCGCCGTGGATGGCCGACGTGGGACCGTGGGCGTTCCTGCCCTCGTTGGTGCCGCTGCTGCTGGTCCTGTGGGTGATCTGGCGGTGGTACGCGGTCCTCGCGGTGCCCGCCCTTCGCGCGCCCGCCCGGCCCGTCGACGCGGCGCGGCCGCACTGGGACGCCGCGGTCGCCCGGCACGCCGAGACGGCCCGCGCCTACGCCGCGTTCGAGTGCGACCCCGCCGCCGTCCTGGCCCGTCCGGCGCTGGCCGACGTCACCGAGCCGGCCACCGCCCGCTTCGTGGACGCCTTCGCCGAGGCGACGGCGCTGGCCACCGAGGCCTACCCGGGCCCGGAGGCGGGCAGCCGGTTCGCCGCGGCGGCCGAGCGCGCCGCCAACGCCTGGCGGGCGGCGGTCGACGCCGCCGACCGCGTGCGGGTCGCGCGCTTCGCGCCGGGGGAGCGCGCCCTGCTCACGCAGGTCACCGCCCTGCTCGACCTGGCCCGGTCCAGCCCGCACGAGGCCGAGCGGCGCAGCGCGTACGAGCGCGCCCGCCGCCGGCTGGCCGATCTCGAGCGCCGCACCGGCTGGGCCCTGCCCCGACCGGCCGGCGAGCTGATCGCGACCCGCGCCCGCGGGGTGCTCCGCGCCGCGTGAGAGCGGCCCGCGCCCGCTCAGGCGGCGGGGTCGCCGATCTGCGGTGGGTCCATCGCGCCGGCCAGGCCGTCCAGCGACAGCCCGAGCGTCGCGGCCAGCGCCGACACCGTGAAGAAGGCCGGCGTCGGGATGCGCCCGGTCTCGATCTTGCGCAGCGTCTCGGCCGAGACGCCGGACGCCCCCGCGACCTCGACGATGCTCCGCTCGCCGCGCGCGTCGCGCAGGAGCCGGCCGAGCCGCTCGCCGCGCTCGCGATCCTCCGGGGTCAGGGGGACGCGCACCATGTCGTCATACTAATACCGGTATGATTATACCTGTGATCGAGTTGAAGACCCCGGGCGAGATCGACGCCATCGCCGCCGCCGGCCGCGTCGTGGCCGCCGTCCTCGCCACGCTGCGCACGAAGGCGGCGCCGGGCGTGCGGCCCCACGACCTGGACCTCGTCGCCCGCGACATGATCTCCGATGCCGGGGCGCGGTCCTGCTTCGTCGGGTACCGGCCGTCGTGGGCGCCCACGCCCTACCCGGCGGTCATCTGCTCCAGCGTGAACGACGCCGTCGTGCACGGCATCCCGGACCGCCGGCCGCTGGAACCCGGCGACCTGCTCAGCGTCGACTTCGCCGTCGAGCTCGACGGCTGGTGCGCGGACGCGGCGATCAGCGTCGTCGTCGGCGACGACCCGGACCCGGCCGACCTCGCGCTCGTCGACGCCACCGAACGCGCGCTGCACGCCGGCATCGCCGCGGCGCGGCCCGGCGCGAAGCTGGGCGACGTCGGGAACGCGATCGCCACCGTCGCGCGCAAGGCCCGGTACGGCATGCTCGCCGACCACGGCGGCCACGGCATCGGCCGCACCATGCACGAGGCGCCGTTCGTCCCGAACCGCGGCAAGCGCGGCAAGGGCATGGTCCTGCGCCCCGGGCTGGTCCTCGCCGTCGAGCCGATGCTGCAGCGCGGCGGCCGCGACGACTACCGCCACGACCGCGACGGGTGGACGCTCCGCACGGCCGACGGCAGCCGTGCCGCCCACGTCGAGCACACGATCGCGGTGACCGACGACGGCCCGCGCGTCCTCACGGCCGGCGCCGCCCCGGACGACGGTCACCCGTCGTCCGCCGTCCGCCGGTAGTCGTGGAGCAAGGCGACCGCCTCGAGCTGGCCGCTGACGTTCAGCTTCTGCAGCACCGCGCGGATCTGCGTGCGGGTGGTCGCGAGCGTCACCCCGAACTCCTCGGCGATCGCCTGCGCCCGCCGGCCCGCGGCCAGGTGCTCGAGCACGGCCCGCTCGCGCTCGGAGAGGCGGTCGAGCCGGCTCTCGACCGCCCGGGCCTGCTCGCGCCGGCGGTGGTACTGCTCGATCAACCGGTGGCGCAGGTCGGGGTGCATCGCCGGCACCCCCCGAGCCGCGCGCCGGACCGTCGTCACGAGCACGGGCAGCTGCGCGGTCTTCGACACGTACGCCAGCGCGCCCGCGTCGAGCGCCCGGCCGATGCGGATCTCGTCGGCGGTCGCCGTCAGCACGACCACCTGCCAGCCGTAGTGGCGGAACCGGTCGACGAGGCTCGCGCCGTCGATCGGGGCGCCCCCCGGCTCGCGGCCGAGGTCGAGGTCGAGCAGCACGACCCCGGGGGTCAGCGTCGCCGCCGCGATGACGATGCCGTCGCGGGTGCGGGCGGCGTGCCGCTGCGCGGTCATGCCCTGCGCGCGCAGCGCCAGGACCAGGGACATCGCCACGAGGTCGTGGTCGTCGACGATCAGGACGTTCGGGCGGGCGACGGTGCCGTGGGAGGTGTTGGGAACGGACATCGGGGACAGCTCCTGGAGGACGGGGACCCCGTCCGACGGGTGACGGACGGGAGCGGAACGGGTGTTCCGCTCCCGTCAGCCGGGGCCGACGACGACGTCGGGGTACCACCAGGTGATGCGGTGCTCGGGCGCTGCGAGGACCGAGATGCCGAAGGCCGCGGGGGTCGAGGCGGGGTCCGCGAGCACGGCGAGCGGCATCCCGCCCGAGCCCGACGAGCCCGACGAGCCCGTGCCGCCACCGGTCGGGACACCGGAGCCGCCGCCGGCGACGGGACCGCCGCCGGGCGCGAGCGGGGCGACGGGATCCGGGGTCCGCGCCGGGGCGTCGAGCGGGCTGCCGGAGCCGCTCGCGGACATCGACGCCCGGGCGGCGCCGTCCGCGTAGTCCACGGGCCGCAACCCGGACATCGCGACGGCGAGCGGGCCGGCCAGGCTCGGCTCCTGCGGCAGGGACAGCCCGGCAGCGAGCGCCGCACCCGCCGCGGTCCGGGCGCGGGCGGCGGTGGCCTGGTCGGCGCCGGCGAGGAGGACCGGGCCGACGAAGGCCGGGTCGAGCTCGGGCGCGAGACCGCCTGTGGCCGGGCGGGTCGCGGCGACCGCCACCGCGGGCGCGAGGGTCCGACCCGTGACCGGGACGTCGACCCCGCCGACCGCCGGCGTGCCCCCGACCGCCGGCACCGCCTCGGCGACCGGCGCGGTGGTGAGGCCCGTGGTTCCCGCGGCCGCCTGCGGCGTCGCGGTGCCGACGGTGGTGCCGGGGACGACCGGCGTCCCGACGGACACGGTGCTGGTGCCGGCGGTGGCGCCCGAGCCGACCGGGGTCGTTGCGGTCGGGGTCGTTGCGGTCGGGGTCGTCGCGGTCGGGGTCGTCGCGGTCGGGGTCGTCGCGGTCGGGGTCGTCACGGTCGGGGTCCCCGCGTCCACGGTGACGGTGCCGTTGGCGGGGGTCGTGACGGGCGGGGTGCCGGTGTCGACGGTGACCGGGCCGGCGGCGACGGGGGTCGTGACGGGCGGGGTGCCGGTGCCGGCGGTGGTGCCCGAGCCCGCCGGGGTCGTGACGGCCGGGGTCCCCGCGTCCACGGTGACGGCGCCGTTGGCGGGGGTCGTGACGGGCGGAGTGCCGGGGCCGGTGGTGGCGCCCGAGCCCGCCGGGGTCGTCACGGCCGGGGTCCCCGCGTCCACGGTGACGGTGCCGGTGACGGGGGTCGTGACGGGCGGGGTGCCGTTGCCGACGGTGCCGTTGCCGACGGTGCCGTTGCCGACGGTGCCGGTGTCGACGGTGCCGGTGTTCCCGGGGGCGGTGTCGGGGACGGTCTCGCCCCGAGCGTCGGTGCCGTGCGTGGCCGACCCCGTCGCCGGGTCACCGGCCGACTTCGTCACCGGGTGGACGACCGGGCCCGCCGCGGGGTCGTGGGCCCCGTGCGTCGACACGGCGCCGCTCACCCCGTCCGCGACCGTCGACGCGACGGGGGCGGCGGCGGGGTGCGGGGCGCTCGTCGCCGGCGCGGGCCGGTCGCTGTGCGATGTGGCGTCCCGCCCGCCGCTCGTCGCCGGGACCTCCTGGTCCGCTGCCGCGTCGTGCCCGGCCCGATCGGCCCCCGCGCCCTTCCCGGACTTCGCGCCCTGCGCGTCCTCGGTCGCCTTCGCGTTCTGGGTGCCGGTGGCGAACGAACCCCCGCCGTCACCCGCCGCGCCGTTGCTTCCCGCGGCCTGAACGGTCTTCGTGGCGCGGTCGGTCTTCGTGTCCTGGTCGGGCTTCGTGCTCTGGTCGGTCTTCGTGCTGGGCTCGGCCTTCGTGCTCTGGCCGGCCTTCGTGCTGGGCGCGGTCTTCGTGCTGGGCTCGGTCTTCGTGCTGGGCTCGGTCTTCGTGCTGGGCTCGGTCTTCGTGCTGGGCGCGGTCTTCGTGCTGGGCTCGGCCTTCGCGCTCT
>DASVUG010000224.1:0-8512 GCA_036387155.1 Pseudonocardia sp.
GGGCGTGCGGGGCCCCCTGGCACCCGGCCAACCCGAACCGCGTCGGCGCCGACCTAACCGCCCTCCTGGACGGGGCCGACGTCGTCGTGGTCCGGGTGCTCGGCGGGCGCCGCTACTGGGAGGACGGGATCGACGCCGTCCTCGCCTCGGGGAAGCCGGTCGTCGCGCTCGGCGGCGAGCAGGCGCCGGACGCGGAGATGATGGAGCTGTCGACGGTCCCGGCCGGCGTCGCCGCGCAGGCCCACACCTACCTCGCGCAGGGCGGCACGGAGAACCTCGCCCAGCTGCACGCCTTCCTGTCCGACACCGTGCTGCTCACCGGCGAGGGCTTCGCGCCACCGGTCGAGCTGCCCACCTGGGGGGTCCTGGAGCGCACCGCGCGACCGACCGACGGCCCGACCGTCGCCGTCCTCTACTACCGCGCCCAGCAGCTCGCCGGGAACACCGCGTACGTCGAGGCGCTGTGCCGCGCGATCGAGGACGCCGGCGCGCGTCCCCTGCCGGTCTACTGCGCGTCGCTGCGCCAGGCCGAGCCCGCCCTGCTGGAGACTCTGCGCGCCGCCGACGCGATGGTCGTCACCGTGCTCGCCGCCGGCGGGACGAAGCCCGCGGGCGCCCAGGCCGGGGGCGACGACGAGGCCTGGGACGTCGCCGCGCTCGCCGCCCTGGACGTGCCGATCCTGCAGGGCCTCTGCCTGACCGGCAGCCGCGACGCGTGGGCCGCCAGCGACGACGGCCTCTCGCCGCTCGACGTCGCGACGCAGGTCGCCGTGCCCGAGTTCGACGGCCGGCTGATCACGGTGCCGTTCTCGTTCAAGGAGGTCGACGACGACGGCCTCTCGGTCTACGTCCCCGACCCGGAGCGCGCCGCCCGCGTCGCCGGCATCGCCGTCCGCCACGCCCGGCTGCGCCACATCCCGAACCGCGACAAGCGCGTCGTGCTGATGTTCAGCGCGTACCCGACCAAGCACGCCCGGATCGGCAACGCCGTCGGCCTCGACACCCCCGCCAGCGCCGTCGCGCTGATCCGGGCCATGGCCGACGCGGGCTACGACGTGGGCGAGTTCCCCGGCGTCGCCGAGCAGGACGGCGACGCGCTGGTCCACGCGCTGATCGCCGCCGGCGGGCAGGACCCGGACTGGCTGACCGAGGAGAAGCTCGCCGGCAACCCGATCCGGATCTCCGCCGCGCGCTACCGCGGCTGGTTCGACACGCTGCCCGACGACCTCCGCAAGGGCGTCGAGGAGCACTGGGGCCCGGCGCCGGGCGAGCTGTACGTCGACCCCTCGGCGGGGGACGGCGGCGACATCGTGGTCGCCGCCCTGCGCGGCGCCAACGTGCTGCTGATGGTGCAGCCCCCGCGCGGCTTCGGCGAGAACCCCGTCGCGATCTACCACGACCCGGACCTGCCGCCGAGCCACCACTACCTCGGCGCCTACCGCTTCCTCGCCGCGCCGCGGGACGAGGGCGGCTTCGGCGCGGACGCGATCGTGCACCTGGGCAAGCACGGCAACCTGGAGTGGCTGCCCGGCAAGACGCTGGGCATGAGCGCGAGCTGCGGCACGGACGCCGCGCTCGGCGACCTCCCGCTGGTCTACCCGTTCCTGGTCAACGACCCGGGCGAGGGCACGCAGGCCAAGCGCCGCGCGCACGCCACGCTCGTCGACCACCTCATCCCCCCGATGGCCCGCGCCGAGACCTACGGCGACATCTCGCGCCTGGAGCAGCTGCTCGACGAGCACGCGAACATCTCCACCCTCGACCCGGCCAAGCTCCCCGCGATCCGCCAGCAGATCTGGACGCTGATGCAGGCCGCGCGCCTCGACCACGACCTTGGCCTTGAGGAACGGCCCGAGGAGGACCGGTTCGACGACTTCCTGCTGCACGTCGACGGCTGGCTCTGCGAGATCAAGGACGTCCAGATCCGCGACGGCCTGCACGTCCTCGGCGCCGCACCGGCCGGTGACCAGCGCGTCGACCTCGTGCTCGCGATGCTGCGCGCGCGGCAGATGTGGGGCGGCGAGCAGAGCCTCCCCGGCCTGCGCGAGGCCCTCGGGCTCGCCGAGGACGCCCCGAAGGCCGAGGTCGACCGGGTCGAGGCCACCGGGCACGCCCTCGTCGCGGCCATGCAGGCCACCGGCTGGGACCCGGCCGCCGCCCCCACCGTCGTGGCCGAAATCCTGCAACTCAACGGCCAGGATCTGCCGACTCGCGCGGGTGTTGCCGCGAGTCGGCAGGAACTGGCCACCGAGTTCGCGGATTCCGGAGCCGTCGAGCGGGTCCTGCGGGTCGCCGCCGAGGAGGTGGTGCCCCGGCTCGACGGCACCACCGAGGAGATCCCGCGCGTCCTGCACGCCCTGGACGGCGGGTTCGTGCCCGCGGGCCCGTCCGGGTCGCCGCTGCGCGGGCTGGTCAACGTGCTCCCGACCGGCCGCAACTTCTACTCCGTCGACCCGAAGGCCGTCCCCTCCCGCCTGGCCTGGGAGACGGGCCAGGCCATGGCCGAGTCGCTGGTCGAGCGCTACCGCCGCGACCACGACGGCGCGTACCCGAAGAGCGTCGGCCTCTCCGTGTGGGGGACGTCGGCGATGCGCACCTCCGGCGACGACGTCGCCGAGGTCTTCGCCCTGCTCGGCGTCCGCCCGGTCTGGGACGAGGCGAGCCGCCGGGTCCGCAGCCTCGAGACCATCGGCCTCGACGAGCTGGCGCGGCCCCGCATCGACGTCACCGTCCGCATCTCCGGCTTCTTCCGCGACGCGTTCCCGCACGTCCTGGCCCTGCTCGACGACGCGGTGCAGATGGTCGCGGGCCTCGACGAGCCCGACGACCACAACTTCGTCCGCGCGCACCGGGAGCCCGGCGAGCGGCCCCTGCGGATCTTCGGCTCCAAGCCCGGCACGTACGGCGCGGGCCTGCTGCAGCTGGTCGACTCCCGCTCCTGGCGCGACGACGCCGACCTCGCCGAGGTCTACTCGACCTGGGGCGGCTACGCCTACGGCCGCGGCGTCGACGGCGTCCCGGCCCGCGGCGCGATGGAGGCCGCCTACCGGCGCATCACCGTCGCGGCCAAGAACATCGACACCCGCGAGCACGACATCGCCGACTCCGACGACTACTACCAGTACCACGGGGGCATGGTCGCCACGGTGCGCGCGCTCACCGGCACCGCGCCCGTGGCCTACCTCGGCGACTCCACCCGCCCCGAGGCCGTCCGCACCCGCACCCTGCACGAGGAGACCTCGCGCGTCTTCCGCGCACGCGTGGTCAACCCGCGCTGGATGGAGGCCATGCGCCGGCACGGCTACAAGGGCGCCTTCGAGATGGCCGCCACCGTGGACTACCTGTTCGGCTGGGACGCCACGACGGGCGTCATCGCCGACTGGCAGTACGAGAAGCTGACCGCCGAGTACGTCCTCGACCCGACCAACCGCGAGTTCCTCGCCGGGTCGAACCCGTGGGCGCTGCACGGCATGGCCGAGCGCCTGCTGGAGGCCGTCGACCGCGGGCTGTGGGAGCACCCCGAGGAGGCGACGCTGGACGCCCTGCGCCGCACCTACCTCGAGACCGAAGGCGACCTGGAGGACGAGTAGTGCGCCGGGTCGAGGTCATCGGGATCGGCGCCGGCGACCCCGAGCACCTCACGCTGCAGGCCGTCGCGGCGATGAACCGCGTCGACGTCTTCTTCACCGTCGACAAGGGTGAGGCGGGGGCCGACCTCGCCGCCCTGCGCACCGAGCTGCTCGCCCGCCACGTCACCCGCCCCCACCGGATCGTCGCGGCGCCGGAGGTTCCGCGAGACCGTGACCCCGCCCGATACGTGGACACCGCTACGGAGTGGCAGGCCCGCCGCGGCGCCCTCTACGAGCGGATGGTCACCGACGAGCTCCCGGACGGCGGCACCGGTGGCTTCCTCGTCTGGGGCGACCCGAGCCTCTACGACGGGACGCTCCCGCTGCTGCGCGACGTCGCCACCCGCGTCCCGCTGGAGGTCGTCGCGACCCCGGGCATCAGCAGCGTCGCCGCCCTCGCCGCCGCCCACGGGCTGGTCCTCAACCGCGTCGGCACCCCCGTCCTGATCACCACCGGCCGCCGGCTCGCCGAGCACGGCATGCCGCCCGACGTCGACGACGTCGTCGTCATGCTCGACGGCCGCCAGGCCTTCGCGACGCTCCCGGACGCCGACCTCGACGTCTACTGGGGCGCCTACCTGGGCACCGAGGACGAGATCCTGGTCGTCGGCTCCCTCGCGGAAGTCCGCGACGAGATCGTGGAACGCCGCGCCGCCGCTCGCACCCGCAAGGGCTGGATCATGGACACCTACCTGCTCCGCCGCACCTGACGTCGGAGCCACCGACGGGCTCGCCCGCCGCGTGCGTCCGCGGCGGACGATCGCCGGTCGCGGGCGTCCGAGGTCGTCCGAACGACCGTGAAGACACGCCAGCTGCGATCATCGGCCGACGACGTCCACAACGGGCGATCACGGCGATCCGAGGAGGCCGGCCCGCCCGCATGAGCACCGACGACGAACGCATCGCGCTGTTCCTCGACTACGAGAACCTCGCCATCGGGGCGCGGGACGGGTTGGGGGTCAGCCCGTTCGACTTCGGGCCCGTGGCCGACGCCCTGGCCGAGCGGGGGCGGGTGGTGGCGCGGCGGGCGTACGCGGACTGGTCGTACTTCGACGAGGACCGCCGCCTGCTCGCCCGGGCGCAGGTCGAGCTGATCGAGATCCCGCAGAAGCTCGGGGGCTCGCGGAAGAACGCCGCGGACATCAAGATGGCCGTCGACGCGATCGAGCTGGCCTACGAGCGCCCGTTCGTCACCACGTTCGCGATCGGCACCGGCGACTCCGACTTCACCCCGCTGGTGCACAAGCTGCGCGAGCTGGACAAGCGGGTGATCGGGATCGGGGTGCAGTCGTCGACGTCGGCGCTGCTGCCGCCGGCCTGCGACGAGTTCCTCTACTACGACCGGCTGGTGGGGGTCGAGCCCGTGGCGACCGGGCGCCGCGGCCGCCGGACCGCACCCGCCGAGCCGCCGCCCACCGCGACGTCGACGCCAGCCCGGCGCGCTCCCGAGCCGGCCCCCGAGCCCGCCCCCGAGCCGCCGCTCCCGCAGCAGGCCGACGCCGACGTCGGCCCGCTGGTCGCGCGGACGCTGGCCGGCCTGCAGCGCAGCACCGACGGCCCCGTGCTCGCGTCCCGGCTCAAGCGGGCGCTCCTGCGCAAGGACCCCACGTTCGACGAGGCCGCCCACGGCTTCCGCAGCTTCGGCGAGCTGCTGCGCCACCTCGCCGGGCAGCGGGTGGTCGACCTGGCCGACGGCAGCGCCCCGGGCGACCCGCAGGTCGGTTTCCCGGCCGGGGGCGGCGTCGACGAGGCGTTCCGCCTGCTCGTCGACGTCGTCGGCGACCTCGGGGCGCCGCAGCTCAGCGGGCTGAAGGACCAGATCCGCCGCCGCGACCCCGACTTCAGCGAGAAGCGCTACGGCTTCGGCACCTTCTCCTCGTTCGTCCGCGCCGCCCGCGCGCGCGGCCTGGTCGAGATGGACTGGGACGACGCCGTCGGCGACCACCGCCTCCGTGTCGCGGACCGCTGAAGGCCGTATCGTCCCCACCACCTGACACCGATCAACGCCGGTCACACCGTTGATCGGACAGTCCCCGCCGCCTGGTCCAGGGCCGCGGGCATCGACAAGAATGGGCGCTGCTGTCGGGGATGACGTCCTGCCGCGGAGCGGGGCAGGACATGCGCGGGTGTGCGGGAAGGGGAGGCGGCGTGGAGGTCCCGGCCCGGGACGGGGCGCCGCCCGTCGGCTGGGACGACGTGTCGGTCATACCCGCGGCGCGGGTGTCGATGCCGGCCCGTCTGGCCCAGGTGCGTCGCTCCCGGCTGCTGGACACCCCGCCGGAGGAGGCGTTCGACCGCTTCGCCCGGCTCGCGACCGTCCTGCTGGGCGACGTGACGGCGTTCGTCACGATCGTCGACGAGCGGCGATCGTTCTGGAAGGCGTGCGTCACCGCCGAGGGTTCGACCCTGGGGGTGCGGCAGAACACCGTGGAGGAGTCGTTCTGCCGGTACGTGATCGGACAGGACGGACCCGTCGTGGTCACCGACGCCCGGACCGAGCCGCTCACCGCCGGCAATCCGTCGGTGGAGGCGATGGGCGTGGTGGCGTGGGCCGGCTATCCGGTCCGGTCCCCGGACGGCGAGATCCTCGGGACGTTCTGCGTGGCCGCCGACCGGCCGCGTCGCTGGACAACCACCGAGCTGCAGACGTTGGAGACCCTGGCGCACGCGGTGTCGGGTGAAGTGGCGTTGCGGCTGGCCGCGGACGAGGCCCGGGACGCCATGCGTGCCGCGGAGACGCAGGCCCGCCGGTCCGGTGCTCTGCTCGGGGCATTGCAGGACGCGTTCTTCTTGGTCGACGCGGCCGGGCGGGTGGTGGAGGTCAACGACGCCTTCGAGGAGACGCTCGGCTACGGCGCCAAGGGGTTGCCGTATCTGCCGCCGCACCCGTGGTGGCCCGACCAGAACACCGACCCCGACGCGCACGCTCAGCTCCTGCGCGACCAGGAGACCGCCTCCACCACCGGCGGTCGGTTCGTGCTGCAGCTGCGGCATCGGGACGGTCGCCGGGTGTGGGTCGAGGCGTCCACGTCCACGATCGCGGACCTCGACGGGGGCGGTCCGATGATCGTCGGGGTGTTCCACGACGTGACCCGGCAGCAGCGGGACGCCCGGCACGACCGGCTCCTCGCCGACACCGGGGAACTCCTCGTGCGTCCCGCTGCGCTGCAGGAGCGTCTCTCGCGGTTCACCGCACTGGCGGCGCCGGTGCTGGCCGACACGGCGTTGGTCTCGCTGATGGGCCCGGACGGGCGGCTCGCCCCTGTCGCCGCCGGCTGTGCCGCACCCGACCCCGACCCCGGCGACGAGGCGAAGGCTGGGGGTGATGCCGCGCGGGAGGCGGCTGCAGCGCTGCTGGCGCTGCCCCCGTACATCATCCCCGGACAGCTGCGGAGCCAGTACTCCTCGGGCCGGGCGTTCGTCATCGACACGGTCACCGACGACCTGTTGGTCGCGGCGTCGCCGGACCTGGAGGACCTGCCCGCGCGCCGAGCGGTGAACCTGTTGAGCAGTCTGGTGGTGCCGCTCGTGATCGACGGGCGCCTGCTCGGGACCCTGAGCTTCGGCTCGGTCACCGCGTCGCGCACGCACGACGCGGTCGACCTCGCCCTGGCCGAGGAGCTCGGGCGCCGTGTCGCGGGCATGGTCCGAGCCGACCAGCTCGGCACCCGCGAACGGCAGCTGCAGGAACTCACCACCGCCCTCGCCGCGGCGGCGACCGTGGCGGAGACCGCGTCAGCGCTGCTGCGCGGCATGAGCGTGATGCTCGGTGCCGACCGGGCGACCGCGTTCGTCGTGCGGGCCGACGACCCGACGCACCTGCATCTGGCCTGCCAGATCGGCTACCCGCACTCGATCCAGGACGTGTTCGGCGTTCTCCCGCTCGCTGCCCCGCTACCGGTCACCCGAGCGGCCCGCGACCGTGCACCGGTGTGGCTGCACGACCAGCAGGCATGGCTCGACGACTTCCCGCGCCTCGCCCTGGACATGGAAGCCGGAGGTATCGCGCCCGACGATGTCGGACACGCCATCGCCGCGCTGCCGCTGCTGGTGCAGGACCGCCTGGTCGGGGCGGTGACCGTCGGCTTCGCCACCGACCGCACCTTCCTCCGCAACGAACGCGCGTCCATCGCGACCGTGGTCAACCTGGCCGCGCAGGCACTGGACCGCACGATCACCGCCGACACCCGGCGCCAGATCGCCGACACCCTGCAACGCGGTCTGCTGCCCACACGCCTACCCGCCGTCGATCGCCTGACGCTGTCCGCCCGCTACCTACCCGCCGGAACCCACACCGCCGCGGGCGGCGACTGGTTCGACGTCAGGGCCCTCGACGAGGATCACGTCGCGATCGCCGTGGGCGACGTCGTCGGGCAGGGCGCCAGCGCTGCGGCGATCATGGGGCAGCTGCGTAGTGCCCTGACCGCGTACTTGTTGGAGAGCTGCGCCCCGGGCCACGCCATCGCCTGGCTGTCGCGATTCGCCCGCGCCGTCGAGGGCGCCCGGGGCAGCACCGCGGTCTGCCTGGTGCTGCACACCGGCACCGGTGAACTGCGTTGGGCCCGGGCCGGGCACCTGCCCCCGCTGGTCCTCGATCCCTCCGGTGCCCCCGTGTTCCTCGACGACGCCCACGGCCCCGTCCTGGGCCTGGACGCCGATCTGCCCATCACCGAGGGCCGGTTCCGGCTCACTCCCGGCAGCACGGTCGTGCTCTACACCGACGGGCTGGTCGAGCGCCGCACCGAGGTCGTCGACGACGGGCTCGACCGGCTCGCCGCGGCCGCCCGACCCGACCGCGCGCCGCACCTGCTCATCCCCCACCTGATCGAGCACACGCTGGACGGCAACCACCCGGCCGACGACGTCGCCATCGTCGCGGCCCG
>DASVUG010000225.1:0-3347 GCA_036387155.1 Pseudonocardia sp.
CGCGGGTGGTCGCCGCGGAGGTGGACGCGGGAGCCGGGGGCGGCGGTGGGGTCGGGAGGTCCCTCGGCCCGGCGGACGGAGCCGAGCACCCAGGCCGGCACGTGCCGGGCGGTGAGGACGGCCAGGGCCCGGTCGACGTCGTCGGGGGGCAGCACGGCCACCATCCCGACGCCCATGTTGAACGTCTTCTCCATCTCGGGGCGCGGGATGCGCCCCCGCGCGGCGATCAGGCCGAACACGGCAGCGGGCGTCCAGCTGCCCCGCTCGACGACGGCCTCGACGCCCGGCGGCAGCACGCGCTCGAGGTTGCGGGCGAGCCCGCCCCCGGTGACGTGGGCGAACGTGCGCACGTCGGTCTCGGCGGTGACGGCGAGGCAGTCGCGGGCGTAGATGCGGGTGGGGACCAGCAGCTCCTCGCCGAGGGTGTGGCCGAACTCCTCGACGTGCCCGTGCAGCGACATGCGGGCGATGTCGAGCAGCACCTGGCGGGCCAGCGAGTAGCCGTTGGCGTGCAGGCCGGAGGCGGCCATCGCCACGAGGACGTCGCCGGGGCGGACCCGCTCGGGCCGCAGCAGCGCGTCCGCGTCGACGAGGCCGACGCCGGTGGCGGACAGGTCGTAGCTGCCGTGCTCCATCAGCCCGGGGTGCTCGGCCGTCTCGCCGCCCAGCAGCGCGCAGCCCGCCTGCCGGCAGCCCTCGGCGATACCGGAGACGATCGTGGCGACCTGCTCGGGCACCACCTTGCCGACGGCGATGTAGTCCAGCAGGAACAACGGCTCGGCGCCGCAGACCACGAGGTCGTCGACGACCATCGCGACGAGGTCGATCCCGATCGTGTCGTGCTTGTCGAAGGCCTGGGCGACGGCGACCTTCGTGCCGACCCCGTCCGTGGCCGCCGCCAGCACGGGCTCGCGGTAGCGGCCCAGCCGCGGGGCGAACAGGCCCGCGAAGCCGCCGATGCCGCCGAGCACCTCGGGCCGCCCGGCCTTCTCGGCGTACGGGCGCAGCGCCTCGACCGCCCGCTCCCCCGCCTCGACGTCCACACCGGCCCCGGCGTAGCTGGCGCCCCGCTCGTCGGGCCCCATCAGGGCCGACCCAGCGCGTCGGCCGCGCCCCCGCCGGGCAGGGCGCTGACCAGCCCGCCCGGCGCGCCGGCGCGCTCGCGTGCCCCCTGCTCGCCACCCCCGCGGGCGACCGCGTCGGCCGGCCGGGACACCGGGCCCGGGTCGCCGGACGCGGCGCCGGAGACGTTGACGGCCGGGACGGCGGGGCGCACGGCGCCGGACGGGACCAGGTCCTCCAGCAGGTGCTTGCCCAGCCGCGCCTCCTCGGGCAGCGGGATCGGGTAGTCGCCGGTGAAGCAGGCCGTGCACAGGCGGGTGCGGGGCTGCTCGCTCGCCGCGATCAGCCCGTCCAGCGAGATGTACGCCAGCGTGTCCGCACCGATCGACCGGCGCACGCCCTCGACGTCCACGCCGCTGGCGACCAGCTCCGCGCGGGTGGCGAAGTCGATGCCGTAGAAGCAGGGCCAGCGCACGGGCGGCGACGCGATGCGCACGTGCACCTCCAGCGCGCCGGCCTCGCGCAGCATGCGGACCAGCGCCCGCTGGGTGTTGCCGCGCACGATCGAGTCGTCCACGACGATCAGGCGCTTGCCGCGGATGACGTCGCGCAGCGGGTTGAGCTTGAGGCGGATGCCGAGCTGGCGGATCGTCTGGCTGGGCTGGATGAAGGTGCGCCCGACGTAGGCGTTCTTGACCAGGCCCTGCCCGTACGGGATGCCCGAGCCCTGGGCGTACCCGACGGCGGCGGGGGTGCCCGACTCCGGCACGGGGATGACCAGGTCGGCCGCCACCGGCGCCTCGTCGGCGAGCCGGCGGCCGATCTCGACGCGCGTGGCGTGCACGGAACGCCCGGAGATCGTCGTGTCCGGGCGGGCGAGGTAGACGTACTCGAAGACGCAGCCCTTCGGCTCGGCGGCGGCGAAGTGCGCGCTGCGGATGCCGTCGGCGTCGATCGCGAGCAGCTCGCCGGGCTCGACCTCGCGGACGAACGACGCGCCCACGATGTCCAGCGCAGCGGTCTCGCTGGCGACCACCCAGCCGCGCTCCAGGCGCCCGAGCACCAGCGGGCGGACGCCGTGGGCGTCGCGCGCGGCGTAGAGGGTGTGCTCGTCGGCGAAGGCCAGGCAGAACGCCCCGCGCAGCCGCGGCAGCAGCCGCAGCGCGGCCTCCTCGACGCCGACGTCCGCGGCCGTGGCGGCGAGCAGCTCGCAGACCAGGTCGGAGTCCGTGCTGGCGGGGACGTCCCCGCGCCCGCCACCGCGGGCGCCGGCGCGGCGCAGCGCGGCGACCTCGTCGCGCAGCTCGGCGGTGTTGACGAGGTTGCCGTTGTGCCCCAGGGCGACGCCGCTGCCGGTGGCGGTGGTGCGGAACGTCGGCTGGGCGTTCTCCCAGGTGGTGGAGCCGGTGGTCGAGTAGCGGACGTGCCCGACGGCGAGGTGCCCGTGCAGCGAGGAGAGCACCTGCTCGTCGAAGACCTGGCTGACCAGCCCGAGGTCCTTGAAGACGACGGTGCGCCGCCCGTCGGAGACCGCGATGCCGGCGGCCTCCTGGCCGCGGTGCTGCAACGCGTAGAGGCCGTAGTAGGTGAGCTTGGCGACGTCGTCCCCGGGCGCCCAGACGCCGAAGACGCCGCACTCCTCGCGGGGACCGGGAGTCATCGGCTGCTCGTTCCCGGTCGAACTCACCGCAGGCACGCTCCTCGGGGGGATCGGGGGCACCCGGGGTCGCCACCCCGCCCGACCCGATGGTACGCGGACGGGTGCCAGCGACCCGCCCGGCGGGAGGCGCGTCACCGACTCGACCCGGTGGCGCGGCGGCTCGGCGCGGCGGCTCAGCGCAGCGGCAGGTACCGGGCGACCTCGGCGGCGCGGCTGCCCGAGGCGGCGACCGCGCCGGCGGCGACGGCGCCGTCCCACTCCAGCCGGCCGGTGGCCAGGGCGAGCCAGGTGCGGGCGTCGGTCTCGACGGTGTTCGGCGGCGTGCCGCGGGTGTGCCGCGGCCCCTCGACGCACTGGACGGCGCCGAACGGCGGCACCCGGACCTCGACGCTGCGGCCCGGGGCGGCCGCGGCCAGCGCCGCGAGGCTCTCCTTGACCGCGGCCTTCAGCGTCGCGCGGTCGGGCGCCGGCCCGCCGGCCAGCCACGCCTCGAGCGCCGCGACGTCCGGACCGCTCATGTTCCGCGCCGTCCGGAGCCGGGTCGCTGCGGGCCGGGTCGTTGCGGGCCGGGGCGTTGCGGGCCGGGGCGTTGCGGGCCGGGGCGTTGCAGGCCGGGGCGTTGCAG
>DASVUG010000226.1:0-2979 GCA_036387155.1 Pseudonocardia sp.
GTCCGCGGCACCGTCCGGGCGCGCGAGCTCGCCGAGCTGTGCGCGAGCAGTCCCGCGCTGCGGTTCCGCGGCGTGCAGGGCTACGGGGGCCACCTCCAGCACGTCCGCGACCGCGCCGCCCGCGCGGCCGCCGCGTCGGCGGTGCACGCGCGGTTGCGGGAGGTCGTGGGCGACCTGCGGGCGCACGGGCTGCCCGTCGAGGTGGTGAGCGGGGACGGCACCGGGACCCGTCCCTTCGCCCCGCTGTCCGACGTCGTCACGGAGGTCCAGCCCGGCTCGTACGCGGTGATGGACCAGCACTACTCGTCGGTGGAGGGGCTCGACCACCTGCCCGCGCTGCACGTGCTGACCCAGGTGGTCAGCCGGCCGGAACCGGGCATGGCCGTCGTGGACGCGGGGTGGAAGGCGGTGAGCACGGAGGACGGCGTGCCCGGGGTCGCCCACAGCCCCGGGGCGACGTTCGAGATCGCCGGTGACGAGCACGGCATCGTCCGCTCGCCGGACGGTCCGATCGACCAGTTCGTGTGGCTGATCCCGAGCCACTGCGACACGACCGTCAACCTGTACGACGTCTACCACCTCGTCAGCGGCGGCCGGCCGATCGGCACGCTCCCGGTCGCCGCGCGGGGTGCGGTGACCTGACGGCGCGCCGCGCGGGCGCTCAGCGCAGGCGGTCCCCGCCGACCCAGACGCCGCGCACGTCCGACGGCCCGGCCAGGGCGAAGACCTTGGCCAGGGCGTCGTCGGCGTCCGCGGCGTGGCGGAGCACCACGTCGAGCGTGGTGCCCTCGGGCGGGCGGACCCAGACGGCGTCGAACTGCCGGCCGACGGACAGGTCGCCGACCTCGTCGAGCCGCAGCGCCTCCGCGCCGGCGCGGGTGGCCAGGTGCAGCAGGTGGGCCGCGGTCAGCGGCAGCCCGTCGGCGCCGAGCAGGGACTGCACGAAGTAGGCCTGCAGGCCCTCGCGGAGCAGGGAGAAGCCGGGGCCGGCGCCGACGTCGGTGCCCAGCGCCACCGGCACCCCGCGCTCGACGTGGCGGCGCATCGGGAACAGGCCGCTGCCCAGCGCGCTGTTGCTCGACGGGCAGTGCGCGACGGCCGCGCCGGACCCGGCGAGCAGGTCCAGCTCGGCGTCGCCGGGGTGCACGTTGTGGGCCAGCACGCTGCCCGGACCGAGCAGGCCGCAGTCGTGGTAGGTGGCGGTGTAGTCCGTGCAGTCCGGGAACAGCCCGAGGACCTCGGCGATCTCGTCGACGTTCTCGTTGATGTGCGAGGTGAACAGCGCGCCGTCGACCTCGCGCAGCACCGCGGCGGACGCCTCGAGCAGGGCGGTGCTCGCCGAGAGCGAGAACCGCGGGGTGACGGCGTAGCGGAGGCGGTCCTTCCCGTGCCAGCGCCCGGCCAGCGCGAGGCCGTCGGCGTACGCCCGGTCCGGGGTGGTCAGCAGCTCGGGCCGCAGCAGCCGGTCGCTCAGCACGAGCCCGGCGGTGAGCCGCAGGCCGGCGGCGGTCGCGCGCTCGAACAGGGCGTCCACGGCGCCGGTGAAGTGCGCGCCGAACACCAGCGCGGTGGTGGTCCCGGCGCGCAGGAGGCCGTCGACGAACTCACCGGCCACCGCCGCGGCGTGACCGGCGTCGGCCAGCCGGGCCTCCTCGGGCAGCGCGCACCGCGTCAGCCAGTCCAGCAGCGGCATCCCCAGCCCGCCGATCACCCGGACCTGCGGGAAGTGCACGTGGGTGTCGACCAGGCCGGGCAGCAGCACGCCGCCGGTCAGGTCCACCACCTCGTCGTGCGGGTGCCGGCGGCGGACCTGCGCGAAGGAACCCCGGTCGACGACCACACCGGCGGACACCGCGACGCCGCCGTCGGCCTCCGCGCGCAGGTGCCCGCCCGCGAACGGGGAGTCGGGCGTGTCGAGGACGGTGCCGCGGTAGACCGTCACGACGCCACCTCACCGGTGCTCGTCCGCGACGTTCCCGACGGTGCTGTGTCCGACGGTGAGCCCACGAGCTCGGCCTCCGGGGCGGTGCCGGCGCCCGCCGCCTCGCGCTCGAACCGGATCAGCAGGTCCGCGGCCACGCCGACGGCGATGGTCGCGGGCTCCTTGCCGGTGATCGCGGGCAGCCCGACCGGCGTGGTGATCCGGGCGAGCGCCGCCGCGTCGTGCCCCTCCGCGGCGAGCTTCTTCGCGAACCGCCGCCACTTCGCCGACGACCCGATCAGCCCGATCGAGCCGAGGTGCCCGCACCGCAGCGCGGCGTCGCAGAGCGCGGCGTCCTCCGCGTGGTCGTGGGTCATCAGCAGCACGTGGCAGCCCGCGGGCAGCTCGCCGAGGACCAGCTCGGGCACCACGGCGTGGTGGGTGTGCACGACGGCCGGGGCGTCGTCGACGACCGCCGCCAGCCGTTCGGGCGCGACGTACCCCGAGCGCGAGTCGACCAGGTGCAGCTCCAGGTCGTGCCGGGCCAGGATCCGCGCGAGCTCGGTACCGACGTGGCCCATCCCGAAGATCGCGACGGCCGGCACCGGCGGCAGGGGCTCGAACAGCACCGTCACCTCGCCGCCGCAGCACTGCACCCCGTGCCGGGCCGGGGCGTGCTCGGTCAGGCCCCACGTGCGGGTCGCCGGCGCGCGCTCGCCGCCCGCGAGCATGGCCCGGGCCGCGTCCAGCGCCGACTGCTCCAGGTTGCCCCCGCCGACGCTGCCCCAGGCGCGGTGCCCGGCGACCACCATCTTGGCGCCGGCCGCGCGCGGCGCGTGCCCGCGCACGCCCACCACGGTGACCAGCACGCCGGCCCGGCGCTCGCGGCGCAGCCGGGACACCGCCGTCGTCCAGTGCACGGCTCAGCTCCCGACGGTCGTCGCCGTGGCGGCAGGGCCGGCCGTGGTTGCAGGAAAGCCACTTTCCTGCGGCCTGGTTGCATGAAGGTGGCTTTCCTGCAATCGGGCGGGGGCGGCCGCGGCGCGGGCGGCCTCGAT